>CAXGYE010000024.1:0-10150 GCA_964013865.1 uncultured Flavobacteriaceae bacterium | reverse complement strand
TCTAAAGACTCTTGCTCTTGACCTAACTTACGTTCAATCGCTTCTTTAATCGCAAGTGGCAAAGTGACATCACGCACTAGGACTGCATTCACTTGAATGTGTTGTTCATCTACATTCTTTAACGTTTCTTCAAAGATTTCGTTTTGAATAGCATCTCGTTTAGTAGAATACAATTGCTCTGGGGTATAACGTCCCACTACAGAACGTGCTACTGCACGAATTTGTGGGATCAAAACAATATTGACATAATTTTCTCCCTTCGTTTTGTGAAGCAAACCTAATTCTTCATACTTAGGTTGATACAACACGGAGACATCTAAGGAAATTTCAAGACCGTTTGAAGAAAGTACTTGCATATTTCCTTCAAAAAACTCTTGTTGCTTTACGTTGTAGACATACACTTTATTCCAAGGAGCGATAATATGAAATCCTTCTCCAAGAGGTGGTTGATCTGTAACAACACCCCCTCCAAAGGTTTTAAACAATACTCCTGCTTCACCATATCCAATGTTTATGGACGATTTGGAGACAAAGATCAATAGGACGATTACGAGTAAAATAACGGGTAATCCAATTTTAGGTAATTTTTGCATAATTATTTTTTTTAGGTTAACATTCCTCCATCTACGTGAAGTACTTGTCCAGTAATATAACTGGACAGATCAGAAGCCAAAAACACACAGGCATTGGCTACATCAGCGGGTTTTCCTCCCCTTTTTAAGGGGATACCATCGCGCCACCCTTGGACAACTTCTTCCGAGAGTTTTGCGGTCATTTCAGTTTCTATAAAGCCGGGAGCAATGACGTTGGAACGGATATTTCGCGAACCCAACTCCAAAGCTACTGACTTGGAAAAGCCGATAATCCCCGCTTTCGAAGCGGCGTAATTTGCTTGACCGGCATTTCCTTTTACTCCAACTACAGAACTCATATGAATTAAAGAACCCTGGCGTTGTTTTAAAAAGGTACGCTGCACAGCCTTGGTCATATTAAAGACAGACTTCAGGTTTACTTCGATGACTTTATCAAAGTCTTCTTCACCCATTCTCATGAGCAAGTTGTCTTTGGTAATTCCAGCGTTATTAATCAAGATGTCAAGACTGCCATAATCTGCAAGAACATCATCCACGAGTTTTTGAGCAGCTTCGAAATCAGCAGCATTGCTTTGGTAGGCTTTTACTTGTATTCCGGAAGTACTCAGTTCTTGGACGAGGGCTTCCGCCGCTTCTGAATTGCTACTGTAAGTAAATGCTACAGCACAACCCTGCTCTACAAAAGTTTGAGCAATTCCTCTTCCGATGCCTCTACTGGCTCCTGTGATGAGGGCCGTTTTGTTTTCTAAGAGTTTCATATCTTATTTTTAAGCGAGAACTTCAGCTACTTTAGCTCCAATTTGCGCAGGGGAATCTACCACATGGATGCCACATTCTTTCATGATGCGTTTTTTGGCTTCGGCGGTGTCTTCACTCCCTCCTACTATGGCGCCCGCATGTCCCATGGTTCTTCCTTTGGGAGCGGTTTCTCCAGCAATAAAGCCCACGACTGGTTTTTTATTGCCTGTTGCCTTAATCCATTTTGCGGCATCAGCTTCCAGTTGACCCCCTATTTCACCAATCATAACAATACAATCCGTTTCGGCATCGTTCATAAACAACTCTACCGCATCTTTGGTTGTAGTTCCAATAATAGGATCTCCGCCAATTCCAATGGCTGTAGAGATTCCCAAACCTTCAGCAACTACTTGGTCGGAAGCTTCGTAGGTAAGGGTTCCCGATTTTGAAACAATCCCTACTTTTCCTTTTTTAAAGACAAAGCCCGGCATGATTCCCACCTTGGCTTCTTCTGGAGTGATGACTCCGGGGCAGTTGGGCCCTACCAAGGTCGCTCCTTTTTGTTTGATGTACTGGAACGCTTTAGTCATATCGTTTACGGGAATTCCCTCTGTGATGGTAATGATGACTTGAATTCCTGCTTCTGCGGCTTCCATGATTGCATCGGCGGCAAAGGAAGGCGGAACAAAAATAATAGAGGTGTCTGCCCCTACTTTTGCTACGGCTTCTGCAACCGAGTTGAATACAGGCTTATCCAAGTGGGTTTGTCCTCCTTTACCGGGAGTTACTCCCCCAACTATATTGGTTCCGTATTCTATCATCTGGGTGGCGTGAAAGGTTCCTTCACTTCCCGTAAATCCTTGAACAATGATTTTTGATTCCTTGTTTACAAGTACGCTCATTCGTTTAAATTTAGTTGGTTTGGTTTTATTCTTTTATCCTTTCGATGTAGTTTCCCTTTTCGGTGTCCACTTTAATTTTATCTCCTTCATTAATAAATAAAGGAACATTCACTGAAGCTCCTGTTTCCATTGTAGCGGGTTTGGTTGCATTGGTCGCTGTATTGCCCTTTACTCCAGGTTCCGTGTGTGTTACTTCCAAAATCACACTGGCAGGCATATCCGCAGCAAGCGGCATCCCGTCCTCTGTGTTGATGGAGATAGAAACCAGCTCCCCTTCCTTTAACAAATCGGGGGTTTCTAAAATATTTTTATCAATACTAATTTGATTGTAATCATCCGTATTCATAAAATGAAACTGATCGCCTTCGTTGTATAAATATTGATACTTTTGAGTTTCTACACGAATGTCTTCAATCTTATGCCCTGCTGAAAAGGTGTTGTCAATCACTTTTCCCGTAGTGACACTTTTGAGCTTGGTACGAACAAAAGCGGGTCCTTTTCCTGGTTTTACGTGTAAAAATTCTATGATTTTAAAGATGTCATTGCTGTACTTAATGCACAATCCTTTTCTGATGTCTGATGTTGTTGCCATAGAATGCCAAAATTAGTTTTTTTAGGAATACCCTTTAACGATTCCGCGTTCAGATTTTTTTAAAAATTCAACAATCTTACTTTTTTCTTCACTTTCTTCAACTTCATTTTCTAAAACTGCTAAAGCCTGATTTGTATTGAGGTTGCTTTGAAAGACGGTTCGATATACTGTTTGTATCTGTTTGATTTGCTCGTCGGAAAAATTATTTCGACTCAGACCAACCGAATTGACCCCAGCATAGGCAAGGGGTTCCCGTCCAACTTTGATAAAGGGAGGAACATCTTTTCTCACTAACGAACCTCCAGCGACAAAGGCATATTCTCCAAGGGTGCAGAATTGATGGACTGCGGTAAACCCAGAAAGTATCACCTTTTGGCCCACAGTTACGTGTCCTGCCAAGGTACTGTTGTTCGAAAAAATACAATAATCTCCAATGGTACAGTCGTGTGCGATATGCGAATAGGCCATAATCAAACAATGGGCGCCGATTTTTGTAACACCTACTGCCGCAGTACCTCGATTGATCGTAACACATTCTCGAATCGTAGTGTGGTCTCCAATGTGCACAAAGCTTTCCTCTCCGTTAAATTTCAAATCCTGAGGGATGGCACTGATTACTGCACCAGGGAAAATTTTACAATGTTTCCCTATCCGGGCCCCTTCCATAATTGTTACATTGGATCCGATCCAAGTCCCTTCTCCGATTTCTACGTTGTTGTGGATGGTGGTAAACGGATCCACATGAACGTTCTCACCAAGCTTTGCGCTGGAATGAATTGAAGTTAAATTTTGCATAGTAAGCATGGGTTTATTTTCTTTTAGAAATTTGAGCCATTAAGTCTCCTTCACTAACGATTTGACCATTTACAAAAGCGTATCCACGCATATTGCATATACCACGTCGTATTGGTGTTAATAACTCCAATTTAAAGATTAAAGTATCTCCAGGATAAACAGGTCTTTTAAATTTAACATTGTCAATTTTCATAAAAAAAGTGAGGTAGTTTTCGGGGTCCGGGACTGTACTGAGAACAAGAACTCCCCCAGCCTGAGCCATCGACTCAATTTGAAGCACTCCGGGCATGACGGGTGCTCCTGGGAAGTGTCCTTCAAAATACGTCTCGTTCATGGTGACATTTTTCAGTCCCACAACATGGGTATCCGAGAGTTCGAGAATTTTATCCACCAAAAGAAAAGGAGGTCGATGTGGCAACATGTCCATAATTTGATTGACATCCATGACCGGTGGAAGGGACAAATCCACTACGGGTGCATTTGTTTTCCGAGTTTGTTTGATCAGACTTTGCAACTCTTTGGCAAAATCGGTGTTGATTTTATGTCCGGGTTTGGTTGCGATGATACGACCCTGCACAGGCATACCGATCAAAGCCAAGTCTCCAACAACATCGAGTAGCTTATGTCGTGCGGCTTCATTGGGATGATGGAGCGTTAAATTGTCTAAAATACCGTTCTTTTTGACCGCTATTTCTTTTTTACCAAAGGCCTTTTTAAGGCGATCCATGGTCTCTTTGTCCAAGGTTTTATTGACATATACTATGGCGTTGTTTAAGTCTCCTCCTTTGATTAAATTTTGTTCGAGCAGCGTCTCCAATTCATGGAGAAAGCTGAAAGTTCGAGAGGATGCAATTTCAGAGGGAAAATCTTCCATCTTGTGAAGTACTGCGTTTTGTGTGCCCAAAACCTTAGTTTCAAAGTCAATCAGCACTGTTAAAGAAGTTGATTCTGCCGGAACGATAAGAATTTCACTACCTGAGGCTTCATCGGTAATATGTATGTTTTCTTGTACTACAAAAATCTCTTGTAGGGCTTCTTGGTCTTGGATTCCAGCAGTTTGGATAGCCTCCACAAAAGGTTTAGAAGAACCATCCAAGATAGGCACTTCAGCGCCGTTGAGCTCAATCCTACAATTGTTTATGCCACAACCTACTAATGCAGCCAAGACGTGCTCTGTGGTTTGAACGTCAACCCCTTCCACAGATAAAGTAGTCCCCCGATCGGTCTTGCTCACATACTGTGCAAGCGCTGGAATTTCAACTTGTGGGTCTAAATCGGTTCGAACAAAAACAAATCCGCAGTCTGCAGCTGCAGGCCTTAAAACAAGATCAATTGCTTTTCCAGAATGAAGTCCTATACCCTTTAGCTCAACAGCTTTAGCTAGTGTCTTTTGAGGCGTGTTTGTAATGATCATGAGCGTTCCTTTTTTTCTAGTTTGTTTAAGCGTGATTCAAATTGTGGCAATTGTTTAAACAAGGCATACGATTTGTAAAACGATTTAAAATCGATAGCAGGAGTTCCTTGGATGACTTGTCCATCAGGAATATTGCTGATGACACCCGTTTGCCCTTGAATTTGAATATCGTCTCCTAGTTTTAAATGGCCGATAATCCCTACCTGACCTCCGATAATACAACGCGCTCCAACTTTTGAAGATCCTGCTACACCAGATTGGGCAGCAATAACAGTATGGGGACCGATTTCTACATTGTGAGCGATTTGGACCAGGTTGTCGAGTTTTACCCCTTGGCGGATTACGGTGGCTCCGAGTGTCGCTCGATCAATAGTCGTATTGGCACCAATTTCTACATCAGCTTCGATTAGAACCTTGCCCAGTTGTGGGATCTTTTCTTGTTTGCCCTCCTGTTGGGGAGCAAAACCAAAGCCTTCACATCCAATTACGACGCCACTTTGAATGATGCAGCGCGCACCAATCACAGATTCATCAAGCACACTGACTCGAGGATGTAATTCCGTGTTTTCACCAATTTGAACCTCAGAACCGATATAACACTGTCCGTGAATGCGAACGCCTGTCGCTATTTTTGTCTTTGCGCCAATTGTGACATGCGGCCCCACATATACATCCGCTGCTAGAGTTGCCGTAGGATCGATCAAAGCAGAGGGGTGGATTCCTTGTAGATTTTTCTTTTTTTCTTTTGCAAATTCTTGAAGTAATAGTGTAAATGCAGAGTAGGGATTTTCAACCCGAATTAAAGTCACCTGAATAGGATCCTTTACTTCAAAGTCTTTAGCAACTAAAACAACGGTCGCCTGGGTGCTGTAAAGAAAGGGGATGTATTTTGGATTCGCTAAAAAGCTCAAAGTTCCTGGAGGAGCATTTTCTATTTTTGCTAGGGCGTTTACAACTACTTCACCATTGCCTTCTACACTTCCATCGAATTTTTTAGCGATTTGAAAAGCAGTAAATTTCATTGCTGCAAAAGTAGTAATTTATAAAGAAAAATGACGCTTTGGATAACACAAATAATAACGATAAAGTGGCTTGGAAAAAGTTTTAAAGTCTAAATAATCAATAGTTTCTGCTAAAGGAGTTGGCTTTCCCGATTTATTTTTTAGGAGAATTTGTGTGTGATCTGCACTATAGGTTTGGTTGGAAATACTGCCCGAAAAGACAAAATAAGCGATCTCTTTTTGTGAAATGGAAAGGTCTTGCAATCGCTTTCCCTTATGCGCAAGGATTTTGGTGTCAAAGGGTTCACTTTGGATTTTGATTTTCGGTAAATACCTAAAGAGAATTTGTTTAGAGAGACTTCGCAAAACGAAGTCGGCATGACCGATCCATTGTTTTAACAAATGTAATACGTCCGAATCTTCAAGGGTCAAATAGTGGAGTAATACCGAATCCGAAAGAGATTCATTTGAACTCCTGTGAATCAAAGGGTAAAAACTATGTGTGGGACTCAAAACTTCCTCCCCAGAGTTTACCAATTCCCAAAAACGTTCCAAGGCTTTTACCAACAAAAGCTCTGCCGCCAAGCTGGTTTTGTGCAAATAGACTTGCCAATACATCAGACGTCGTGCCAGGAGAAATTTTTCTAAGGAATGAACTCCTTTGGACTCAAAAATTAAATTTTCCTCTTCGACATGCATGGTGTTGAGGATGCGTTGGGTATTGATGTTTCCTTCCGTAACTCCCGTGTAAAAACTATCTCGTTTTAAATAGTCCAACCGATCGACATCAATTTGGCTAGAGACTAATTGATGCATGAATTTTCGGGGATAGGAGTTCGTAAAAATTTGAATTGCTAAACCTAGGGCACCTTTAAACTCCTCATTCAGATTTTGAATGATACGCAGGGACAGCTCTTCATGTGTTTTCCCTTTAAGGAGAATTTTTTCAGACGCATGGGAGAAAGGACCATGGCCAATATCGTGTAACAAAATTGCGATTTGCATGGCTTCGTTTTCCTCTGCTGAGATGGCAATTCCTTTTTGAGTTAACACTTCAATGGCTTTTTGCATGACATGCATAGCTCCAAGAGCGTGTTCGAAGCGCGTGTGATGTGCTCCGGGATAGACCAAGCTGGAAAGTCCCATTTGAGAAATACGACGTAACCGCTGAAAAAAACGATGGTTGATTAATTGCAAAATCAAATCGGTTTCAATGGCAATAAAACCATAAATTGGGTCGTTAAATAACGTACGCTTTTGATGCACGACTTGAACAATAATTTTTTTCAAAGATAACACAATGGATCGGATCAATATCTTATGGGTGGATGACGAAATAGAAATGCTCAAACCCCATTTTCTTTTTTTAGAAGAACGGGGATATGCGCTCACGCCTTGTACTAATGGTCAAGATGCCCTGGATTTGATTGACACGCGTCCCTTTGAAGTTATTTTACTGGATGAGAATATGCCGGGATTGAATGGTCTAGAAACCTTACAAGAGATCAAAAACAGAAAGCCTCAACTGCCTGTAGTCATGATCACAAAAAATGAGGAAGAGCACATCATGGAAGATGCCATAGGGTCAAAAATTGCTGATTATTTGATCAAACCAGTAAATCCACATCAGATTTTATTGTCCTTAAAAAAGATTTTGAATCACCAGCATCTCATCGCGGAAAAAACTACTCAAAATTATCAAAAGGAGTTTGGCAAATTGGCTCTAGAACTCAGCGGACTGAAAACTTCTGAGGACTGGATTGCCCATTTTAAAAAATTGATTTATTGGGAATTAGAACTCGAATCACTAGAAGATACGAGTATGTTGGAGATTTTTGAATCTCAAAAAAAAGAAGCCAACGCGCTGTTTGCAAAATTTGTTCAACAGCACTATCAGGATTGGATTCAAGGTAGCGAGGGGCCTATTTTGTCGCATCAACTTTTTAAAAAAAGAATACTCCCCGAGTTAAAACAACACAAACCCACCTTACTGTTGGTAATCGACAATTTGCGAATCGATCAGTGGAAAATAATTCAAAAAGAAATTACAAACCACTATGTTGTAGAAAAAGAAGATGCCTATTTCAGCATCTTGCCTACGGCAACGCAGTACGCCAGAAATGCCCTTTTTGCTGGCTTGACTCCCCTAGAAATTCAGAAACAGTTTCCCCAATGGTGGAAATTTGATCATGAAGAGGGAGGGAAAAATTTGCACGAGGAAGATCTGCTGAGAGAACAATGCATTCGCCTCGGTGTGACACGTCCTTGGAGTTACCACAAAATTACGCAGCTCCATCAGAGTCAACAACTCATCAAAAATCTTCAAAATCATACACATGAGGTCATGACGGTCGTAGTTTACAATTTTGTAGATATGATTTCCCATGCGAAAACCGAAATGGAGATGATCAAAGAATTAGCACCCGACAACAAAGCTTATCGCTCGCTTACCTTAAGTTGGTTTCAAAATAGTCCGCTCAAAAAACTGTTGAGCAAAGCAGCCGCACTGGACTTTCAGCTTGTGCTAACTACAGATCACGGGACCCTGAATGTAAACAAGCCCAGCGCAGTAGTAGCAGACAAAGAAACAAGTATGAACCTCCGGTATAAAACAGGGAGAAGCTTGACTTTTGAACCGAAAGAAGTTTTAGATTGTGAAAATCCCAATGCGTTTGCATTGCCTTCCCTGTCCCTTAGTAGTCGTTATATTTTTGCGAAAGAGGACTATTATTTTATTTACAAAAACAACTACAACCACTATGTAAATTTCTTTAACAATACCTTCCAGCACGGTGGTGTTTCCCTTGAAGAAATGATCGTTCCATTTGTCGTTTTACGTCCTCGATAGCCTTATATTTGCGTAATGCAAAGTCACTTTAAATTAACTGATTTAAATCAGTTGAGTTCACTTTTGATCGAGGACTTTTCCAATCCGGTCATCCGTATTGACGGTCCCATGGGTGCTGGAAAAACCACCCTTATTGCGGCTCTTTGTAAAGCTCTGGGCGTGACAGAACCTGTTTCAAGTCCCACCTTCTCTTTAGTCAATACCTATCAAGCCTCAAAGGGTTTGATTTATCATTTTGATTTTTACCGCTTGGAGCATCCCGATGAAGCATTAGACTTTGGTTTGGAAGAGTATCTAGAATCGGGGCAGCTTTGTTTTTTGGAATGGGCAGAAAAAATAACACCCCACCTACCCGAAACCTATAATCACTATTCGCTAGATATTGTGGATATGCAAACCCGAAAAATAACTTCCAAAGATAAATTATGAAACTATTGTACCGATTGGGGTATTACCTCGCTGGCTTTTCGGTTGGTTTGATTTTTTTAGCTTTCATTTTTAGCGGCAAAAAGACAAGTTGCAATTATGGCCCTTCGGCACGGGTAAAAAACGATTTGCTTCAAAAGACCATTCAAATCAGTTCGGATCTCCAGAGCCGGTATCCCCAACTCAACGACAGCACACTTCGCACCTACATAGAAAAAGGAGGTATCGATTTTTCTAAAAGCAAAACAAAACTGGATTCTTGCCGTGTTTATTTTATTGAACTGGAAGAAGAAACCAGTTCTTTTTTAGAAGTAGCAAACTGTAAAAAGCAAGTGAAGGTTCTCAACCTGCAACGGCCTTAACCTTTCTCCTTTCAATTTCCTTTTTAATCAAGTTCAATTCTCTAGGGGTTTGTCCGCTAACTGAGGTGTTTTCCTCTGCCCTGCGAATCAAGTACGGAATAACCTCTTTTACAGGACCGTAGGGTACGTATTTCACCACTTGATAACCCGAAGAAGCCAAATTGAAAGAAATATGATCTGCCATGCCGTAAAGTTGGGAAAACCAAATGGTGGGATGATCGTTAGGGAGTTGGTGCGCCTTCATCCATTGGGTTACTTTAAGAATACTGGACTCACTGTGCGACCCAATAAAGAGATTGCAACGATCCACTTTGGGAAGAATTAAGTCCAAAGCTGCATTAAAGTTACTATCCGTAGCTGCTTTACTTTCACAAATAGGCGAGGGAATTCCTAGTTCACGAGCGCGTTTATTCTCTTTTTCGATATAAGCGCCGCGGACCAATTTTACACCAATAGTAAAACCATTTTTTTCTGCTTTT
>CAXGYE010000023.1:0-10329 GCA_964013865.1 uncultured Flavobacteriaceae bacterium | reverse complement strand
CCCCCGCCGATGCCTCCTCACTTCGTTATGAACTGATTAAACTCATTGAAAAATTTAGACCCTAGATGTGCAGCGGACGGTTTTCTGTTGCTGCAAGGGCAGCTTCTTTTACCGCTTCAGCATAAGTAGGATGCGAGTGGCTCATTCGAGCGATGTCTTCTGCCGAGGCGCGGAATTCCATAGCCGTAACCGCTTCGGCAATCAAATCTGCTGCTCGGGCACCGATCATGTGAACGCCTAAAACCTCATCCGTAGCCGCATCTGCTAAGATTTTAACAAATCCATCGGTATCCATACTCGCCCTAGCACGCCCTAAGGCGCGCATGGGAAATTGTCCTGTTTTATAAGAAATCCCAGCTTCTTTGAGTTGTTCTTCTGTTTTACCTACTGCGGCAACTTCTGGCCAGGTATAGATAACATTGGGGATCAGATTGTAATCGATATGTGGTTTTTGACCCGCAATCCATTCCGCAACGAGCACCCCTTCTTCTTCCGCTTTGTGCGCCAACATGGCTCCACGAACGACGTCTCCTATCGCGTAAATATTCGGAGCCGTGGTTTGAAGATGCTCGTTCACTTCCACTTGACCGCGCTCGTTGAGTTGAACTCCTGCCGCCTGAGCATTTAATCCTGCTGTATGAGGTCTTCTTCCCACAGATACCAAACAATAATCTCCTTTAAAGTCAACATTTGCCCCTTTTTTATCGGTAGCAGTTACCGTCACTTCTTTCCCTTTTCGACTCACTTTATTGACACCATGAGAGAGGTAAAATTTCACTCCTTGTTTTTTCATGACCTTCATCAATTCTCTGGACAAAGCGGCATCCATAACAGGAGTAATTCGATCTGCGTATTCGATTACGGAAACATCTGCGCCCAAACGTCGGTAGACTTGTCCAAGCTCCAAACCGATAACGCCTCCACCAATAACGACAAGGTGTTTTGGAATTTCTTTGAGTTTAAGTGCTTCGGTAGAAGTAATCACACGTTCTTTATCGAGCTCGATAAAAGGCAGCGTTCCTGGTTTGGAACCTGTTGCGATAATGATCTTTTTGGCTTCTAGGGTTTGTTCTTTCTCCCCTTCAATTTGAATATGTGTCGCATCAACAAAGCTTCCCATCCCATGAAAGACTTCGATTTTATTTTTATCCATCAAATAATCTATTCCTTTTGTGGTTTGGTCTACTACCGCAGCCTTTCGGTCGATCATTTGTTTAAAATTGACTTTGATTTCCCCTTGCACCTCAATTCCGTGCTCTCCGAAATGCTTGGTAGCATCTTCATAGTGGTGGGATGAATCCAATAAGGACTTGGAAGGAATACAACCCACGTTTAGGCAGGTTCCTCCCAGGGTATTGTATTTTTCTATTAAGGCGGTTTTCATCCCCAGTTGGGCACAGCGAATTGCAGCAACATACCCCCCGGGTCCAGAGCCGATCACGGCAACATCAAAGACACTCATAATTCAATTCAATTAGTTGGTGTCAAAAATACAAATGTTTCTAATCTACTTCCATCCTTTCTCCTTTTTTAATTTATTTTTTATACATTTAATATTGCATACCAAATCGCCCTACCCAATGAAAAATCTATTTGTTTTCCTTTTTCTTTTTTGTTTAGGATATTGTGCTACAGCACAAGAAATCACAATGTTTCCTGGCTTTCTAGACTTCGAGTATTATCAAGACGATCATCATATTACCAAACGGCAATTATTAGAAATCCTAAGCGAAGAAGAAATTTTATATGCCGATTGGAAAAGATCAAGAACCTACAGCGCACTCGCAATCAGTTCGGGTATAGCGGCCTTTAGTTTGCTTATCGGTGGAGCAGCTAGCTATGACGAATACGATAATCACAAATTTCAAAGTTCAGATGGCTTACTCTTAGGTGCTATCGGTTTGAGTTTTGCTTCGGGCATCTTTACCTCTTTGGATATCAACCTCAAAAAGAAAACCATTTTACGCTACAACAGCACTTTTGACAAATCACAATCAGCCAGATCTTCATTAAACCTGAAAGGTTTAGTAAATGATGATGGTATTGGACTTGCACTACAATTTTAATCAAAAAAACCTACAATGAACTTTTTTATTTTTCCTACTACTCTTTTGCTGTTTTTATTTTACACCTCCCAAGTTTACTCCCAAGAGATGACCGTCTTTTTAGGACTTACTGGCTATCAATATTATGAAGACGACCGCCGTTTGATCACGGCAGAAGTAAACTCATTACTCTCCGATAATGAATTGGCCTTTACCTATTGGAAACGTTCCCGAACTTACAATACTATCGCCTTTGCCTCTAGTGCCATAGCAGTAGGAACGGCTATAGTAATTGTAACTCAAGATGATCGCCAAACTGGATCGGAAGGACTCTATGTAGCTAGTATCGGCACCACCCTAATTGGACTAATCATGACGCTCTCTGCTCACAACCAAAAAAAGAAAACAATCTTAACCTACAATAAGGGACTGGAACATAGAACGGCATATAAAATTACTCCCATTGGAAATCAAAATGGACTTGGACTTGCTGTTAAATTTTAGAACATCTAATGAATAAACCCACCAAAATAACTCCCAAGCACTACGAAAACATTATTGAAAAATCACAAGAAGTTCATTTTGAGATGTATTCCCAAGAAGATCTAGGAATCTTATTACGTTTTTTGACGGCTTCAAAAAATGAGGCCCGGGTTCTTGAATTGGGAACGGGGACAGGGCTCGCCCTTTCTTGGATTTTAGATGGACTTGGAGCGAAAGGAGTTGTTGTTTCAGTTGAAAAAGAAGCTCAGTATTTGGAACTCGCCGCTTCTTTTTTTGGAGAGGATTCGCGTCTCCAATTGGTGCATCAAGATGCACATCTCTGGGTGAATGAAAACAAAACAACCCGATTTGATATCATTTTTGCCGATACTTGGACAGGAAAGTTTACTGAGTTGGAAACGGTACTAAACATGGTAAAACCTGGAGGATTTTATGTTGTGGACGATTTAAACCAGCAGCCGGACTGGCCGAGGGGTCATCAGGACAAAGTTATTTTACTGCTGGACAAATTAAAATGTCAAAAAGACTTTTATACACTTCCTTTAGATATCGGAAGTGGCTTTATGGTTCTTTGTAGAAAAAGAAACTGAGCGACTGCGTTTCAATTAAATTGATTAAACTTGTAATCCAAGAAATACATTCTCATTGAATAATAAAGAACTTTCCTTAGGCACAGCGCTTTTACCTATTCTTGTTTTGGTCGCTTTACTCTCCTATAATGTATGGGTCTATGGAGACGACGCCCTAAGTGGCTCCAACCAATTTATTTTATTGATCGGTGGGGCTTTTGCTGCGGTGATCGGTTTTGTAAAAAAGATCTCCTACAACCGTATGATTCAGAAAGTGGCTGAAAATTTACAGTCGGTTACAGGCGCATTGTTGATTCTGCTGTTTGTGGGGGCACTGGCTGGAACATGGCTGATCAGCGGTATTATTCCTGCAATGATCTATTACGGCTTACAAATTCTTCACCCTAGTGTTTTTTTACCGGCTTGCATTATTATTTGTGCTATTATCTCTCTGTCAACAGGCAGCAGCTGGACGACTTCGGCTACTGTGGGGATTGCTCTTATTGGTATCGGAACGGTTCTTCAAATTCCCGCAGGGATGGTTGCAGGTGCTGTGATTTCGGGAGCCTATTTTGGAGATAAGCTTTCCCCTTTGTCCGACACGACCAACCTGGCTCCGGCTATGGCAGGAGGAGAACTCTTTACGCACATCCGTTATATGACCTATACCACTGTTCCCAGTATTATCATCACTCTATTTGTATTTTTAATTCTCAGTCTCACTCAAGATACTGCTGGCGCTGCAGACACGGAAAGCTTAATGCTTGCAATCAAAGAAAAATTCACCATCAATCTTTGGCTTTTTCTTGTACCCGCCACAGTCATTGCCTTAATCGTAAAAAAAACGCCTCCCCTTGTGGCACTTTTAGTGGGTACCCTTTTGGGGGGATTGTTTGCTTTACTATTTCAACCTGGAATACTGATTGAGATTTCGGGTTCAGACTCCCTTAACCCGGCCGCTGCCTATCGGGGAATTATGGATGCCATCTCGGTATCTACAGAAATTACCACTTCTAATGTATTACTCAATGATTTATTTACTTCTGGAGGCATGGAAGGGATGTTAGGAACCATCTGGTTGATCATCTGTGCGATGGTTTTTGGAGGGATCATGGATGCCATCGGCGCCTTGGGCCGAATTAGTAATGCCTTACTTCAATGGGCACAAAACACCTTTCAACTTTTTGCCAGTACCGTTGCCTCTTGTTTGGCAATTAACCTTACCGCATCCGATCAATATTTATCTATCGTGATTCCTGGAAAAATGTTTGCCAAAGCCTATGACAAAAGAGGACTTGCTCCAGAAAATTTGAGTCGTACTCTAGAAGATTCGGGTACGGTAACCTCCGTTCTGATACCTTGGAACACCTGCGGAGCTTACCAATCTGGGGTTTTGGGTGTAGGTGTGGGCGAGTATTTTATGTATGCTATTTTCAACTGGCTCAGTCCATTTATGACTTTGTTGTACGCCGCATTACGCATAAAAATTGCGATGAAAAAATAGTTTTTTTGAGTGCAAAGTAATGTGTGAAAATAAAGCAATCATTTCCAATAAGAAAAACTTATTAATTCATAAAAAAATCTAAATTAAAAATTGCAAAACTTGATTAAGGATTCTTATTTTAGTTTAAAATTAAATTTATTATGAACGAAAGTAAATGTCCTTTCCACGGATCAACAACTACACCAAATTTAGGTACTCAAAACAAGGATTGGTGGCCCAACCAACTTAACGTAGATATCCTTCGCCAACACAGCGAACGTAGTAACCCGCAACCCGAGTTGAACTACAAGGAAGAAGTAAAAAAATTAGACCTTGAAGCTTTAAAAGAAGACATCAAAGTCATGTTAAAAGACTCTAAAGACTGGTGGCCTGCCGACTACGGTCATTACGGCCCTTTCTTCATTCGAATGACCTGGCACGCCGCAGGAACTTACCGTACTGGTGATGGTCGTGGTGGAGCCGCTACAGGTGCACAACGTTTTGCTCCGCTTAATTCTTGGCCTGACAATGGAAATTTGGACAAAGCACGACGTTTACTTTGGCCTATTAAAGAAAAATATGGAAATAAACTTTCTTGGGCAGATTTACTTGTTCTAGTAGGAAATGTAGCCATCGAAGATATGGGAGGTCCCAACCACGGAACCGTGATGGGAAGAGAAGACATTTGGCAACCTGAAAAAGACATTTATTGGGGAGCAGAAGACGAGTGGCTCGGTGACAAGCGTTATGGAGACACACGTCAATCCCTTGAAAACCCTCTTGCTGCGGTACAAATGGGCTTGATTTATGTCAATCCAGAAGGCCCTAATGGCAATCCAGATCCGGCCTTATCTGCACAGGATGTAAGAGAGACCTTCAAACGAATGGCGATGAATGACGAAGAAACTGTAGCGCTGACCGCTGGAGGACATACCTTTGGTAAAGCCCACGGAGCAGGAGATGCGGACTTGGTAGGCGTAGAACCTGAAGGAGCTCCAATGGAACAAATGGGGTTAGGATGGAAAAGTACACATGCCTCTGGAGTGGGAGTAAATACAATCACAAGCGGAATAGAAGGACCCTGGACAACCAATCCGATCCAATGGGATATGGGCTATTTAGAACTTCTCTTTAAATACGAATGGGAGTGTAAAAAAAGCCCTGCTGGAGCCTGGCAATGGCATCCCATAAACTGTGCGGAAGAAGATTTGGTTCCTCAAGTGGACGGAAGTGGTGAAAAAGTTCTTCCCATGATGACCACAGCGGATATGTCCCTAAAGGTAGATCCGCACTACAAAGATATTTGTATACGCTTTTTGGCAAATCCAGAAGAGTTTGGAGAAACGTTTGCCCGTGCTTGGTTTAAACTTTTACACCGTGATATGGGTCCAAAGACTAATTATGTTACTGGAGATTACAAGGATGTAGAATACATCTGGCAAGATCCAACTCCCGCTGGAAAAATTTTAACCTCTTCTGAAGAACAAAATTTGCGTGAGGCGCTTTCTAATAGTGGGCTCAGTGTCCAAGAAATGGTAAATACCGCTTGGGCAAGTGCTAGTACATTTCGAAGCTCAGACAACCGTGGAGGAGCTAATGGAGGGCGTATTCGTCTAGCTCCACAAAAAGATTGGGAAGTCAACAAACCCGAAGAACTCGCAAAAGTTTTAGCAGTTTATGAACAAATTGCCGAAGAACACAGCACAAGTGTCGCGGACGTGATCGTTTTGGCTGGTGCCGTGGGTATTGAAAAAGCAAGTGGTCAAAAAGTGGCGGTTTCAACGGGACGTGGGGACGCAACACAGGAGAGCACCGATGTAGATTCATTCGACCTCTTAAAACCAAAAGCGTGTGGGTTCAGAAACTACTCTGAAAAAGAATTTGCTGTTAGTCCTGAAGAAATTTTACTTGACAAAGCACAGTTATTAGGACTTACCCCTACAGAAATGACTGTTCTTGTTGGAGGAATGCGCGCTATGGGAGTTTCTCATACTGGAGAAGGAGTTTGGACTGATGGACAATTAAACAATTCTTGGTTTAAAACCTTACTCTCTATGGATGTAGAATGGAGTTCTACAGGTTACAACAGCTATGTAGCTAAAGATCGCAATACAAATGCAGAAGTAAGAACAGCGACAAGAACAGATCTTGTTTTTAATTCCAATTCAGTACTCCGTGCAATTGCTGAAGTCTATGCGCAAGATGACAACAATGATAAATTTATTTCAGATTTTATCAAGGCTTGGAATAAAATCATGAATGCAGATCGTTTTGACTTAGATTAATTTCAAAAATCAGTTGAATTAAAACACCCGATTTCAAATCGGGTGTTCTAGTTTTTAGTCATTTGGGTCTCTGTTCTGAAAGAGGCAATTGCTCCCTATCAATATGCTTTAAATACCCTTGTTTTATAATTGAATTTGTACTTTTGTTTAAGAAGTTAATGGAATGTCCAAAAAGGGGAAAACCGCAAAAACAGATCCAAAAGTAATCCGCCAGCGCCAAGTGCTCTTTGGAGGAGCTCTGCTACTGCTTGCGGTGCTTTTGTCCATAGCGCTTGTTTCTTATTTTTATCATTGGAAAGCGGATTACAGTTCCCTGGGTGCGTTTACAGATAAAACCGTGGTAGCTAAAAATTTGCTCAATAAATCTGGGGCACTAGTGAGTCACTTTTTTATTTATGAAGGGGTAGGCTTTGCCTCCGTTCTTTTCCCGTATTTATTATTGCTTAGCGGATTTCAATTGTTTTTTAACCGTGGAAATAAGCGTTTTGCTTCCAACTGGGCGTGGGGAATCGCGCATATACTGTGGTTGAGTATCGCTTTAGGATATCTCTTCCCAAACCAACCCTTATATTCAGGAATTTTGGGTTATGAGATCAATCTCTTTCTCAATACCTATATCGGAAGTATTGGAATCTTGGGCGGTTTATTTTTTTTCTTTTTATGCTTTTTGGTAATCGAGTTAGAATGGACTCCCGAAAAAATGAGGTCTTGGTTGAACCGTGTTTTGATCCAAAAAAAGAATACAAATGCTGCTGAAGAAGAAGTCTCTGAAGCTTCCTCCTTGATCCTTGAGACTGAAAAGCAAGGTGAGCAAAAAATTGAAACTACTGCAGCATCAATTCAATCTCAGGAAACAATCGGTGAAGAGCCTTCTTTAAAAAAGGATGATATTATAATGGAAGTTGAAGCTGTTGAGGAAGAAACTGTAGCTGATGTGTTGGCAAAAAGTTTGGTTGAAAAACAAGGTTTTTTTGATCCTACCCTAGAATTAAGCAATTTTAAAATGCCCAATATTGAGCTTTTAAAAGACTATGGTGATACGGGTATTACGATCAATCAAGAAGAACTTGAAGCCAATAAAAATAAAATTGTGGAAACCCTCAACAATTACAATATTGGAATTTCAAACATTAAAGCCACCATTGGGCCAACTGTAACGCTCTATGAAATTGTACCCGATGCAGGAATTCGAATTTCAAAAATTAAAAACTTAGAGGACGACATCGCCTTGTCACTAGCTGCTCTTGGAATTCGTATTATCGCCCCTATTCCAGGTAAAGGAACCATCGGTATTGAAGTCCCCAACCAAAAGCCCAGTATCGTTTCGATGCGGTCGGTGATCGCTTCCACAAAATTTCAAAATGCGGAAATGGAACTTCCAGTTGCACTGGGAAAAACAATTAGCAACGAAACTTTTGTTGTAGATCTTGCCAAAATGCCCCACTTGCTTATGGCAGGAGCCACAGGACAAGGAAAATCTGTTGGGCTCAATGCTGTACTTTCCTCTCTACTTTACAAAAAGCATCCCGCAGAAGTAAAATTCGTTTTAGTAGATCCTAAAAAAGTGGAATTAAACATCTACAGTAAAATTGAACGGCATTACTTGGCAAAACTTCCAGACACTGAGGAAGCGATTATAACAGACAATACAAAAGTAATAAACACCTTAAACTCCCTTTGTATTGAAATGGACAACCGCTACGAATTGCTCAAAAATGCAATGTGTCGTAATTTAAAAGAATACAACAATAAATTTAAGGAGCGAAAACTTAACCCCAACGAAGGGCATAGCTATTTACCGTACATCATTCTTGTAGTCGATGAGTTTGCAGACCTAATTATGACTGCGGGTAAAGAAGTAGAAACCCCCATAGCGCGGCTGGCTCAATTGGCCAGGGCGATTGGCATACACTTAATCATTGCCACACAACGCCCTTCGGTAAATGTCATAACTGGAATTATCAAAGCGAATTTCCCTGCTCGAGTGGCTTTTCGAGTGACCTCCAAGATTGATTCTCGAACAATTTTAGACAGCGGGGGAGCCGACCAATTAATTGGTAGAGGAGATATGCTCTACACCCAAGGAAATGAATTAACACGAATCCAATGTGCCTTTGTAGATACCCCTGAGGTTGAACGAATTGCTTCCTATGTAGGAGGGCAAAAAGGCTATGCGGATGCTCATCTACTTCCAGAGTATGTGGGCGAAGAAAGCAGTTCAAGTCTTGATATCGATGCCAGTGAGCGCGACTCTCTTTTTCGGGAAGCTGCAGAGGTTATTGTTACTGCCCAGCAAGGTTCAGCCTCTTTATTGCAACGCAAATTAAAATTAGGATATAACAGAGCGGGCAGGATTATTGATCAAATGGAAGCCGCAGGGGTGGTTGGTCCTTTTGAAGGAAGCAAAGCACGTCAAGTGTTGATTTCTGATTTGGCCAGTTTAGATCGACTTCTGGAAGATGAAAAACTCTAATCCCTTTTAACAACAATAAGAAAAGCTATGAAAAAAATTGTTCGGATTTATTTCGTTTTTTTAGTCCCCTTTGTCCTTCAAGCGCAAAGTCCAGAAATGGCAAAAAAACTATTGGATGATGTTTCAGAAACTATTGCCTCTTTTGAAAATTTGAGTTTTGATTTTTCTTATGTACTAGAAAACCGTCCAGAAAACATACGGCAAGAGACTACTGGATCTGCAACGATAAAAGGAAATCAGTACAAAATTAGTTTTTTAGGAAACGAACAATTATTTGATGGTGAAAAAACCTACACCATTATTCCTGAAAACGAGGAAATTACGATCAGTAGTCCTGAGGATGACTCGGGTTTTGGAATCAATCCCTCTGAACTCTTGGTATTTTATAAAACGGGATATGCCTATCAATGGGACATCAAACAAAATGTGAAGGGACGCCCTATTCAATTTATCAAATTAATCCCAAATGAAGAAAACAATGAAGTAAAGTATCTTTTATTAGGAATTGATATGCAGACGAAAGTCATTTATCGTTTGATTGAAATTGGGACTTCAGAAACACGCACCACATTGACTTTAAAGAATTTAAAGACTAATACCCCTTTAAACTCGGACTTTTTTACTTTTGACGGAAGTAAGTATCCAGATTACTATATAAATAACTAGCGTCGTGAAGATCATAGATCGATACATTTTAAAGAGTTATCTGACGCGTTTGGCTAGTGTCTTCACAATTTGTATGTTTATTTTTGTGATCCAAACGTTTTGGTTATTCATAGATGAGTTAGCTGGGAAAGGATTGGATATTTTGATTATTGGTAAATTTCTAATCTATTATTCTCCAAAATTAATTCCTTTAGTGCTTCCCTTGTCTGTCCTTTTGGCTTCCTTGATGACCTTCGGAAGCCTTTCTGAAAATTATGAATTTGCTGCAATGAAGTCCACAGGGATTTCCTTACAGCGGGCTCTT
>CAXGYE010000022.1:0-10523 GCA_964013865.1 uncultured Flavobacteriaceae bacterium | reverse complement strand
CCGTGTCTTCCAACTGATTCAAAGGAACTACTTTATTAATCAATCCCATTTCCAGTGCTTCTTGGGCACTGTACTGCTGACAGAGAAACCAAATCTCACGGGCTTTCTTTTGACCCACATGACGCGCTAAATAGGAAGAACCAAAGCCTCCGTCAAAACTTCCTACTTTAGGACCCGTTTGACCAAAAATGGCAATGTCACTGGCTATTGTCAAATCGCAAACCACGTGAAGGACATGGCCCCCACCTATGGCATACCCGTTGACCATAGCTATCACGGGCTTAGGCAGTTCTCGGATACGCTTGTGCAAATCCAAAACATTGAGTCGAGGTACTCCGTCTTCTCCAACATATCCGCCTACCCCTTTTACATTTTGATCACCTCCACTACAAAAGGCCTTATCGCCAATACCCGTAAAAACCACCACATCGATATCGTTGCGTTCACGACATACTTCCATCGCCTCCAACATTTGAATGTTGGTTTCTGGTCGGAAAGCATTGTAAACTTCAGGTCGATTGATCGTAATTTTGGCAACTCCTTCGCATAACTCAAATAGGATGTCGCTGTAGTCTCCTAAAGATTCCCATGTTCTCATATATTGCTTTTTTTTACGAAAATATAGATTTTGAAGCCATTGTTTTAAAATAATCCAGTAAAACCGTATCATTTAGTTTTCGTGGGGTTTGGATTTCTAAAATTTGTGGGGCCGTATTTGACTTAAAAAAGCGCGACAACTTTCTTTTTAAAGCGCCCAAGGAAGTCGCTTTTCTATATTTACATCCAAATGCCTTGGCCACATACCGAGCATCGCGTTGGTGTATGGTCTCAAAATAGGTGTCGTATTTCGCGCTGTCTTTTTCACCAGGTAAGATTCTAAAGATGCCTCCTCCCCCATTATTGATGAGGATAATTTTAAAGTTGTTCGGAATGTAATTATTCCATAATCCGTTGATGTCGTAGAAGAAACTCAAATCACCAGTAATCAGCACCGTAGGCTTTTCGCTAAGCTGTGCAGCACCCACTGCGGTAGCGGTGCTTCCATCTATTCCACTGGTCCCCCGATTACAAAAAACAGGAGTTCCCGAAGGCCATGAAAAGAGTTGCGCATACCGAATCGAGGAACTGTTTGCCAATTGCAACGGGTAACCCGATGGCCACTTAGCAGCTAGAAGCTCAAAGACTTTGAGGTCTGAAAAACTTACTTTTTTGAGGTATTCTTCTCCAGAACCCTGAAACTGAGTGTAGGGTTTGCGAACGAAAGTTTGAAAATCACTCACACTCTTTTTTTGTTCCGAATACAACGTTTTAATAAAGTGTTGAGGCGTCGTTTTAAGGTGTTCTGTTAGGCAGTAGTAAGTATTGTACGCCTTTTTTACATCCACATGCCAATGGTGCTGGGGGCGGTATTTTCTCAAAAAAGCTTTGATCTTTTTGGAAACTACCATCCCGCCAAAGGTCAAAAGGATTTCAGGCTGGAGGGCAGCCCGCCATTTTTCACCCACTTGTTCCATTGGAGCCATAAGTGTATCGATGGAGTAGATTGCATTGGGGTGGCACAGATTGGAGGTGGTTTCCGTAAAAACAACAACAGAAGGGTCCTCACACAAAGCCTCCACCCACTTTTGTTCGATACTGTGGGGAGACAAGACCCCAACAATAACCCATTTTTTAGTATGCTTGTGCCAAAGCTCGGAGAGGGATTTTAATTTAGATTCCTCAATTTGGGGTACTGCTTTGTCCGTTTTCACACCCGGCAGAGGAATTTTTTCAGAAGTCGTGTCATAAAGCGGTTCTTCCAGTGGAAGGTTTAGATGTACAGGACCACTCTGCTGAAGAGCAGTTTCCAATACGCGCACAATCTCTTTTTCGTTGTGCTTTTGATGCTCCTTTTGAATTTCTTTTACCACTTTTGGGGTTGCCAGAGGAGGTAGGAGTGTCTGCATGGGGTTCTCCAGTAGGGTTTCCGTAGCGTGAATTACGTCCGGTTTTAACACCGCTGCCGTTTCGAGATGCGGTTCAAAAACCCCGGTTTGGCGGATGGTTTGTCCATCGCCAATGTCAATACGGTGGGGCATACGATCTGCAGAGAGAATGACCAGTGGAACATCACTGTAATAGGCTTCGGCTACGGCAGGATAAAAATTGAGTAACGCAGAACCGGAAGTGCAAACCAGAGCTACAGGCTTTTGAAGTTGTTGCGCCATGCCTAGTGCAAAAAAAGCGGCAGCACGTTCATCGACAATACTGTAGGTTTTAAAAAAAGGCAAGGAAACAAAGCCGTTTGTAAGAGGAGCATTTCGGGAACCTGCGCAAATCACAATCTGTTCAATACCAGCAGCTTCGCACAGGCGAACAACCGTTTGGGCAAGGGGAATCGAGGGATATGTACTCATGCTTCAAGAATCAACTTCCAAGGCCCAAAAGTACAAAACCCAAAGGCATAAACGGAAGACTTTATAGGACTTTTGCGATGGTTAGTGCTTTTCGTTGGGTTTCCTCCCATTCCTTTTCAGGCTGGCTTTCCGAGGTAATTCCAGCTCCTACATACAAACGAAATTTTCCCGATTCATAGGAGGCACAACGCAAATTGACAAAAAGATGTGCTTCGTTTTTACTCACAGGACCAAAATATCCTGTGTAAAAAGAACGGTTGTAATCTTCCTCTTTTTTAATAAATTCTACGGCTTTTACCTTTGGAATCCCTCCTACAGCTGGTGTGGGATGTAATGCCTTTGCCAATAGGTGTAAAGGCTGCTGAAATTTGGGCAATTCAAACAAACTGCTCCGATGGACTAGATTTCCAGCTCGAATAGTACGCGGGGGGTGTTCTTTCGTTTCTTCGGAGGTAAAAAAAGGCTTCAAATCCTGACGAATTTGTTCTGCCACTAGCTCTTGTTCATCGATTTCTTTCTGCTTCCAAACTATTTTTTTTGAGGAGTGATAAACTTGAGTTCCTGCCAAGGCTTCTGTTTGAACGCCTTCCTCCATTTTTTTTAAAAACTTTTCAGGGCTAGCACCCAACCAACAGCCGCCTTTGGGATGACTCCACAAATAGACCATGGTCCCGTTATAAGCTCTGAGTAAATCCATAAATACAACGACAGGACTTTTGCTAGTTTGGTGTTCTATTTTACGAGAAACGACCAGTTTTTTAAAGCTTCCTGAAGAAATGGTATGCACTGCCTTTTGGACCAATTGAACAAAAGCCGTTTTTTCCTGTTGGGTTTCTGCGAGTGGGATTTCTGAAGGAAACTGCTGTTGCGCTTTAGGGATTGGAAAACTCTTTTGGAGCGTATTGGGAATAAAATAAGTGGGGGTTTCGGGATCAAATGGAGCCAGGGCAAAACCCGAGTCATTCAACCTTGTTGTTTTATGTAATGTGTTGTCCTGTTGAAAGTAAAGTTGTACTTCGTTTGACTGAGGAAGACAAAAGGCTACAAAGGGTTTTTGTTTTAGCCAAAGTTGTTCCAATTGGGTTTGGAGCGTAAGCGGTGGTTCCATTTACGTTTTTTTACGGCTGTAAGTAGTGAGTTTGCAAAGCGAAATTAGATTTCCTGCTTCGTCTTCTACACGGATTTCCCAAAGCTGAATGCTTTTTCCTTGGTGCTGTGGACGGGCAGTAGCATAGACGAAGCCCGATACAACACTTCTTAGATGATTGGCGGTGATTTCGATTCCGCGAACTTGGGCATTGGGTTCTTTGTTTAAAACAAAAACAGCAGCGCTACCCACGCTTTCTGCTAAGGCCGCAGTAGCCCCACCGTGCAATACTCCGTCGGGTTGATGGACTTTCGGAGTTACGGGCATCCGGGCTTGTAAAAAATCTTCACCCACATCCGTATACTCAATCTCCAAAGTCTCCATTAGGGTGTTTTTACAAATCCCATTGGTCAATGCTAAAACCTGCTCTTTTTCCATTTTTTTTGCTAAAGTAAGAAAACAACTGTTTGCGTTTTCAAATCCAACAGTCTTAGATTAAAATTTAAAAAAAGCCCTCTTATTTCAGAGGGCTTTTTTATCAAAGGAAAAAATTTATTCTTTTACTTCTTCAAAGTCCACATCTTGTACATCGTCACCCTCTTTCGCTTGGGCGTCGGGTTGGGGTGGAGTCTCTCCTGCATCGGCTCCTCCGGCTTCGGCTTGGGCTTTGTACATTTCTTCGGAGGCGTTTTTCCATGCTTCGTTGATCGTTTCTAGCGCTTTGTCAATTGCATCTAAATCTTTGGATTCATGTGCTTTTTTCAATTCTGCTAAAGCCGTTTCAATCGGTGCTTTTTTCTCGTCAGAGAGTTTTTCTCCGAATTCCTTCAGTTGCTTTTCGGTTTGGAAAATCATCTGATCCGCACTGTTTAGCTTTTCTGCTTCTTCTTTGACTTTTTTATCTGCATCTGCATTTGCTTCTGCTTCCTTTTTCATTTTCTCAATTTCTTCCTCGGTCAGTCCAGAAGAGGCTTCAATACGAATGTCTTGCGATTTGTTGGTCGCTTTATCCAAAGCACTCACTTTGATGATTCCGTTGGCATCGATATCAAAAGTCACTTCAATTTGTGGCGTACCCCGTTGCGCTGGTGGGATGCCATCTAGGTGAAAACGTCCAATGGTTTTGTTGTCTGTGGCCATAGATCGCTCTCCTTGAAGTACGTGGATCTCTACCGACGGCTGGTTGTCTGCCGCAGTAGAAAAGATCTGAGACTTTTTGGTAGGGATCGTCGTGTTAGACTCGATCAGTTTGGTCATCACTCCTCCCATGGTTTCAATACCTAGAGATAGTGGCGTGACATCTAAGAGTAAAACATCTTTTACATCTCCTGTTAAAACTCCTCCTTGAATTGCTGCACCAATGGCCACTACCTCGTCTGGGTTTACTCCCTTGGACGGCTTTTTGCCAAAAAACTTTTCTACTTCTTCTTGGATGACTGGAATCCGGGTGGATCCTCCTACGAGAATTACCTCATCGATTTCGCTTGTTGAAAGCCCTGCATCGTCCAATGCCTTTTTAACAGGCGTCATGGAGCGTTTGACTAAATCATCAGCTAATTTTTCAAAATTGGCGCGGGTTAAGCTGGTCACCAAGTGTTTGGGTCCAGAATCTGTTGCAGTGACGTAAGGCAAATTAATCTCCGTTTGGGTAGAGGAAGACAATTCTATTTTGGCTTTTTCAGCGGCTTCTTTGAGTCGTTGTAAGGCCATGGGATCTTTACGCAAATCGATCGACTCCTGTTTTTGGAAGGTTTCAGCCAAAAAGTCAATAATCACTTGGTCAAAATCATCACCTCCTAGGTGGGTATCTCCGTTGGTGGATAGCACTTCAAAAACACCATCGCCCAACTCGAGGATCGAAATGTCAAAAGTTCCTCCTCCTAAATCGTAAACTGCAATTTTTTTATCGGAACCACCTTTGTCCAAACCATAAGCCAAGGCAGCAGCAGTAGGTTCGTTGATGATTCGCTGTACTTTCAATCCGGCAATTTCTCCCGCTTCTTTCGTCGCTTGACGTTGGGAGTCGTTAAAATAAGCAGGAACCGTAATTACCGCTTCGGTAACATCTTGACCCAAATAGTCTTCCGCCGTTTTTTTCATTTTTTGTAAAGTCATGGCAGAAAGTTCTTGGGGACTGTACAAACGCCCATCAATATCTACACGGGGCGTATCGTTATCGCCTTTGACTACTTTATAGGCCACGGTTTTTACATCGTTACTGGACTCGGAAAACTTGTTTCCCATAAAACGCTTGATCGAAGCGATGGTTTTGGTCGGGTTCGTAACGGCTTGACGCTTGGCAGGGTCCCCTACTTTTATCTCTCCACCTTCTACAAAGGCGATGACAGAAGGGGTGGTTCGTTTTCCTTCGGCATTTGGAATAACAACGGGTTCATTACCCTCCATTACAGAGACACATGAATTTGTAGTTCCTAAATCGATTCCAATTATTTTACTCATGTTTTCAATTTAAATTTCCCTAGAATTGACAAGCATTATGCCATATTGGTAAAACTGACAGCATGACAGTTTGTTTAAAAAACCAGATTTTTAATCTTCGTACCAAGGCAATTAGCAAAACAATAGTATTTTTACCCAATACAAAAATTATGGCAGCAGCTACCTACAGTCGTGTCACGACTAAGTCTTTACAAGAAATGAAATCCAATGGCGAAAAGATTGCCATGCTTACCGCGTATGACTACACCTTTGCTGGACTAGTAGATGCGGCGGGAATCGACCTGATCTTAGTGGGCGATTCTGCCTCCAATGTTATGGCGGGACATGAAACCACACTTCCCATTACTTTGGATCAAATGATTTACCACGCCAGTAGTGTCGTACGGGCGGCCAACCGAGCTCTTATCGTCGTAGATTTACCTTTTGGGACGTATCAGTCGGATTCCAAAGAAGCACTTCGCTCTGCGATACGAATTATGAAAGAATCTGGGGCGCACGCTGTAAAACTCGAAGGGGGAGCACAAGCCAAAGAATCGATTGAACGAATTATCCAAGCAGGAATTCCTGTTATGGGTCATTTGGGACTTACCCCGCAATCCATTTATAAATTTGGAACCTATACTGTTCGGGCTAAAGAAGAGCAGGAAGCCGAACAGCTTCTAGAGGATACCAAAATACTTGAAAAGCTGGGCTGCTTTGGAATTGTACTAGAAAAAATTCCCGCTACTCTCGCAAAATTAGCCACGGAGTCTGTCAGTATTCCCATCATCGGAATTGGTGCCGGAGGTGCGGTGGACGGGCAAGTTCTGGTTCTGCACGATATGTTGGGGATGAACAAAGAATTCAGTCCCCGTTTTTTACGACGGTACGCCGATCTAGACAAAGTCATACACAAAGCCATCGCTCAGTACACTGAAGACGTCAAGTCGCAAGATTTCCCGAACGAAAAAGAACAATACTAACTCTTGGAAGTAAAGGAGCGCATCCTTTTTGAGGACAACCACCTGCTTGTAATTCACAAGAGTGCTGGGGAACTGGTTCAGGGGGATCGAACAGGAGACCCTACCCTAGCCGATTTTGTCAAAGCTTATCTTAAAAAAAAATACCTAAAACCTGGAGCGGTTTTTTTGGGGGTAGTACATCGCTTGGACCGACCTACCAGTGGGGTGCTCGTTTTTGCAAAAACCTCAAAAGCCTTACGTCGCTTGAACCAACAGTTTCAATCCCGAATTCCCAAAAAAACCTATTGGGCTTTAGTCGATAAACAATTTCCCGAGACCAGTGGCACTTTAACCCACTGGATGACACGAAACACCCAACAAAATAAGTCCAAAGCCCATAAAAACAAGGTACCCAATAGCAAAGAAGCCCGTCTTCACTTCAAACGGATTCGCGATTTTGATCGGTACTGTTTGTTGGAAATCGAATTGGAAACTGGACGTCACCATCAAATCCGTGCACAACTAGCCAGCTTGGGTTATCCCATTCAGGGCGACCTGAAGTACGGAGCGCCACGGAGCAATAAAGACGGGACGATTAGCCTACATGCGCGTACACTTACCCTTCAGCATCCTGTGACTAAAGAAACGCTTTTGTTCACTTCAGATCCGGAGAAAGTGGGACTATGGAAGAGCGTTCTTTACGATTCAGAGTAGCGGCTTTATCGCGAATTACACTAGCAATAGGCACATTTTTTATTTTGCTTTCCAACCACGAAAGAATGTCCAAATACAAAAAAGAACGACGTTCATAGGGATCATTTTCGTATTGCTGTAGCTCTTTGTAAAGGGCCTCAAAGGCTGTTTTGAGTTCATGCGGGTAAATGTCGCCCAGCCCGCGAACAAAACGAATCATGGCTTTTTGCACTTCATGAAGGTCATTCATTTTGATCAAAAACTTATAGGTCTCGCGAAGGTGGGACTCCAGATGGTAATCAAAGCCCGCCTCATAATGAGCAAAAATATTCAGCACCCTTGAAAAACAAAGCAGATCTTCTCGCATTTTAAGGCTTTTGTTGCTGATGATTTTATCGAGAAAAACAATACAGTTTTCATAATCTTCAGCCCCAAAATAGATACAAGCCATTTTGTAGTAGAACATCATGATGTGATGTGGGTCAATTTGATTGCTGTAGTCTCTTATTCCCTTTTTTATTTCCGGAATTAAAATCAATCCTTCTTCAAAACTTCCTTCCAAAAAATGAACATTCAGTTGGTTGCTGTAATAAAACTGAAAACGCAAAGCTTTGAGGTTGTCGTTTTTGGGAAAACTAGCATGTTGGGTCCAGTAGCCCATCTGCTTCAGTGTCTCTTTAAATTTTGAAGGATATTTGATCAAGGCCAAACTTTCCATTAGGTAGTTATTCCCTTTGAGGTAAAAAACGGGATGAATACTGATCATGGCAGGAGACTCTTCGAACATTTCTACCCATTTGGATGCATAGCGGTAGGTGGACAAAAAGTCTTGGGTCAAAAAGCTATACCAAACATGGGCTTTGTAGTACCATAACTTTTCTCTAAAACCGAGACCATCGTAGTCGATTTTAGGTAATTTTTCATAAAAGAATTGGGTGATTTCACGAAACTCCTGATCGCTCTTGGCATAGCCCGCCTTGATCAAACGTTCGTACAATTGCAAAGACAGGTTAGAGAGTTGAGTTGCCAAATTGTTTTGATTTCGCAAGGCTTCAGCTTCGGTGATCAAGGTGTCTGTTCGGTTGCTCAAACTTCGAGTAATGTATTGGGATTCAATGACTTTTTCCAGTTCTACAATGTCGTAAGCCACGTACTTTTCCTCGTGTTTTAAGGCCAATAACTTTGCTTTTTCCAACACTTTTAAACTCTGTTTGTACAAACCTTTTTGGTATAGAATGGTGGCAAAATCCAGTTGTTCTCGAATCTGAATTCGGATATTTTTATGCATGGGATTCATGCGCAGGCTGATTAAAATCTGCTTGTATAAATGTGCTTTGAGGTTGGACAACTGTTGTTTGGTAACGATGCCTTTTTTCAAAATGATTTTTTCGTCGTAGCGTTTCATTTTGTCCAAAAGCTGAAACAGGTTTAAAAACTTCGAATTCTCATTGGAATCCATCCGTCCGACATAGAGCGTAAATTGTCTTTTTTCTGATTTTGTCAGCGACTTAATCAGGATAAATAAATTATCTTTCTGCTCATTTGTCATTGTAATCTTTTTTAATGCAAATTACTAATAATTAGTAGGTTAGATGTCAGTTATTCCTTTCGAATGTTGTAATACAAAAATAGCTATTTTTATTTTAGTAAATCCAAAAACATACTTTAGTATATTGAATAGCTATCCACACTGACCTAGAAGTTTATGGAATACGTTGAAATATTTGACACCACCTTACGTGATGGAGAACAAGTTCCAGGCTGTAAATTAGACGCTGTGACAAAGTTAACCATTGCGGAGCAGTTAGACCAACTGGGTGTGGATGTTTTAGAAGCAGGTTTCCCGATTTCTAGTCCAGGAGATTTTAAAGCTGTTGAAAATATTTCCAAGCTTGTCAAAAATGCTCGAGTATGTGGCTTGACTCGAGCCGTTAAAAAAGACATTAAAGTAGCCGCTGAGGCCTTAAAACCAGCAAAAAGAGCCCGTATTCATACGGGGATTGGAACTTCGGAAAGTCATATGCGTTTTAAATTTAACGCTACCCCAGAGCAAATTTTAGAACGTGCAATCGCTGCTGTAACCTATGCCAAGAGCTTTGTGGAAGATGTGGAATTCTACGCAGAAGATGCAGGTAGAACAGACAATGAATTCCTTGCTAAAGTTTGTGAAGCTGTCATCAAAGCGGGAGCTACCGTCCTCAATATTCCAGATACCACAGGTTATTGCCTTCCCGATGAATACGGTGCGAAAATGAAGTATCTAAAAGAAAATGTGACAGGTATTCACAAAGCGACCCTTTCCTGTCATTGTCATAATGACTTGGGTCTGGCTACTGCAAATTCTATCGCTGGGGTGCAACACGGCGCACGTCAAATTGAGTGTACCATTAATGGAATCGGAGAACGAGCCGGAAATACTTCCTTGGAAGAAGTAGTTATGATTTTACGTCAACACCCCACCCTAAACCTTGATACCCGAATTCAGTCCCAACAATTGTTCGGCATTAGCCAATTGGTTTCTGAAAGTATGGCGATGCCTGTCCAGCCGAATAAAGCTATTGTAGGAGCCAATGCCTTTGCGCATTCTTCAGGCATTCATCAAGACGGAGTGATCAAAAAGCGAGAAACCTACGAAATTATCAACCCCACTGATGTCGGTGTAACCGAATCTTCCATCATCCTTACCGCACGAAGCGGAAGAGCCGCACTGGCCTATCGAGCTAAAAACATAGGGTATGAATTGGATAAATTACAACTAGATAAGGTATACCAACAGTTTTTGGTCGTTGCCGATCAACAAAAAGAGATTGGAGATGAAGATCTCCCAAAAATAATTGAAGCCAGTAAAATTTAATTTAAACGCGCATTGAAATGAAAAAAACCCTATTTGACAAAGTATGGGATTCACATGTGGTAAGAAGTATTAAAGAAGGACCTGACGTTCTT
>CAXGYE010000021.1:0-10699 GCA_964013865.1 uncultured Flavobacteriaceae bacterium | reverse complement strand
GTTTTACCATCAATTTCACATTACAGTAGAAGATGTGAAGGAAAATGCCCAACGAGAATCTGGTGAGCGTGTATTAGGTGTGGATCCTCGTTCTGGACGCCCTGTAAAGGTTCGATTAGGAAAATTTGGACCCGTTGCACAAATTGGAGATCCCGAAGAAGAAGAAAAACCAATTTTTGCTAGTTTGAGCCCCAATCAGCAATTGGAAAACATCACTTTTGAAGAGGCCTTGGTGCTTTTTGAAATGCCTAAAACCCTGGGTACCTATCAAGAGGAAGAGGTCGTTGTAAACAACGGTAGATTTGGTCCTTACATCAAGCACAAAGGGATTTTTGTTTCGTTACCCAAAGGAATGTTACCGACAGAGGTTGATCTAGAAACGGCAGAACAACTAATTGACGAAAAACAAAAAGCAGACGCCCCTATTTATACACACAAAGACCTTCCTGTAACCAAGGGAGTAGGTCGTTTTGGACCCTATTTAAAGTGGAGTGGTCTTTTTATAAACGTCAATAAAAAATACGATTTTGACAATTTGAGTGAGCAGGACATTGTCACTTTAATAGATGAAAAAATTCAAAAAGAAAAAGACAAAATTATTCACGACTGGGAGGAAGCAGGAATACGTGTAGAAAAAGCGCGCTGGGGCAGACACCACATTATTCGTGGTAAGCAAAAAGTCGAAATTGGCAAAGAGGTGGATGCTCTAAAACTTACGCTAGCTGAGGCAGAAAAATACCTTGGAGCTCCAAAACTAAAAAGAAAAACGGCTAAGAAAAAATGAGTTTAGAAGTATTGCTTCCAGTAGCAAAAGAAGCTATTGAGGGACTAGCTCTGTCTCCTAAACAGGTTTTGGGTAAAAATATTGATATTCACACTGTAGGATCCGGACTACCCGAACTAAAAGGACTTCAAATAGCGATTATTGGACTCTCAGAACAGCGCAACAGCTTTCTTGCCAATGCCCAATACGATGTCAATCGGTTTAGAAAATCATTTTACGAATTGTATCCAGGAAATTGGAATTTAAAAATCGCAGACCTAGGAGATTTACCAAATGGCGACAAGGTGGAAGACACATATTTTGCTATTAAAGAAATAGGGTATCACCTCAAACAAATGAACATCATTCCTATTTTTATAGGAGGAAGTCACGATCTGATCTTTCCAGTTTATCAGATTTTTCAAGAATTCAAACAACTGGTCAATATGGTATCTGTAGACCGTTCTTTTGATTTTTCTCAAGAAGAAAAATTGATTTCAGACCGTTCTTACATGAGTAAAATTATCATGGAAAAACCTAATGTATTACAAAATTATACCAACCTAGGGTATCAGAGTTACTATTGTGCGATCGAAGAAAAAGATTTGATGGATAAATTATATTTCGACGGAATACGATTAGGGCAACTTTTAGATGACCTACCGCTTGCAGAGCCTGTATTTAGAGATGCAGATGTTGTAGGTTTTGACATGAAATGTTTATCATGGCAAGCCTTAGCAGACCCACTCAAAGGGCAGCCTAATGGAATCGATTCCAGATCGATCTGTGCGTTGAGTCGCTACGCTGGAATAAGTGATCGTGTAAGTTTTTTAGGATTGTATGAACTCATTGCTACTCCAATGATGGATCAGTTGTTGGCACAAATCGTTTGGTATTTTATCGAAGGGGTTCAGTTTCGTTTTGAGGAGTACCCTGACAATACAAAAGAAGACTTCTTAAAATATTCAGTAACGCTTTCCGATCAAACCTTGGTTTTTTACAAAAGTAAAAAGAGTGATCGCTGGTGGATGGAATTAACAAATGATTCACCTTCGAATAATAAAATTAAAACTACTGCGTTATTAGCTTGCACAAAAAAGGATTATGAATCTGCAACAAAGGATATCTTGCCTGAAAGATGGTATAACGCTATCAGAAGGCTGCATTGATTTTGACGACTTGATTGGGCAAAAAATGAATTCCGTAAGGAATTAAAACTATAGTAAAAAAAAATGACTAGTTTTATGTTTTAATTTCACAAAGCTGGTCTTAACAAAATTTTGATGAAAAGACTTTTAGTTTTATTGATCCTCTGTCTTGTTTGTGTTTCTTGTGGAAGTAAAAACAGGGGGGAGTTACTTGGGGTTAAACAAAAAAAGTGGTTTGGAGAAAAACCTTATGGTATGGTTCTAATCGAAGGAGGCGCTTACATTATGGGAAAGTCTGACGAAGACCTTGCTCAACTTCAAAATGCTCCTGCCAAGACCGTTACCGTTCCGTCCTTCTATATGGACGAAACGGAAATCACCAATAGCGAATATCGCCAATTTATATATTGGGTAAAAGATTCCATAGCCCTGGCAATGCTTGCAAGAAAGGCGGATGAGTTAGAATTGGGGGAAGATAATAAAGACGGTATTGGAGAATTTGCCTTTAAAGATGCAGATACTACAAAACTCAATGAATTTCAGAAGTACATGCGTGAAAACTACTACGATGTATCTGAAGACCTCTACGCAGGACGTGCTTTAAATTGGGACGCGGACATTTCATGGGATACGGACGACTATGTAGATAAAAACTACGCAGAGGTTATGGACTCCCTGTACTTACCACCTGAGTTATGGTATAATGGAGAAATTAAATTGGATGTATCCAAACTTGTGTATGCCTACACTTGGTTCGATGCAGAAGGTGCTGCAGCTGAATCGAGAAGAACTCGAAAACAATTTATAGACCGAACACCCTTCATCAAAAAAGAGGAGATCCAGATTTATCCAGACACCACCGTTTGGATTAAAGACTTTACCTACTCCTACAACGAACCTATGCACAACGATTATTTTTCACACCCTGCCTATCAAGACTATCCAGTAGTGGGGGTTTCTTGGACGCAAGCGGTTGCTTTTTGTAACTGGAGGACTAACTTTAAAAATGGGTATCAACGTGACAAGGGAAAACCAAATGTAAGTCGTTTTCGTCTTCCCAATGAAGCAGAGTGGGAATACGCTGCACGTGGTGGAATCCCGTCAGGAACTTATCCCTGGGGATCCCCTTATTTGTTAAATGATAGAGCTTGTTTTTTAGCAAACTTTAAACCCTTGAGAGGGGACTATGCCGTAGACCAAGCCGTATACACTGTAGAAGCAAAATCCTATCTGCCTAATGATTATAACCTTTACAACATGGCTGGTAATGTAGCAGAATGGACCAATTCATCTTACGATGCAGGATCTTACGATTATGTGGCTTCATTGAATCCAAATATTTCATTTGCAAGTGAAAAACGAAAAGTAGTCCGTGGTGGTTCTTGGAAAGACGTAGCTTACTATTTACGAGTAAGTTCAAGAGATTATGAGTATTCAGATACCACCCGAAGCTACATAGGTTTCAGAACGGTTCAGGATTACTTAGGTTCACAAAAAGTTAAAATTAAGTAAATTTACATCTATATTTAAAATCACAAAAATCAAAAACAATGACAGACAAAGCTTTAAACAAACGACTGCGAAGTAAAGTAGCGATGCACATGCTCTTCGGACTTGGGGGTGCTGTGGTAATTATTGGAGCACTATTTAAAATTCTTCACTTGGAAATTGGACCTATTACAGGGGGGTTAGTTTTGGGACTTGGTCTTGGAACTGAAGCACTTATTTTTACGGTTTCTGCACTCAATACGGGTGAAATCAAAGAAGAGCACCAAGATTTTGTAAAAAAACTTAAAGGAGCAGCACCGGCCAAAAGCGCTACAAGTGGTGATGAAGGCCTTTCGTCCAAAATTGACGCCTTAATGCAAGAAGCCAAATTAGATGTGAACCTAATGAATTCATTAGCAAAAAGTATAAAAGATTTAGAAAGCTCAGCAAAGGCATTGAATCCCGCTTCAGAAGCTGCTTCAGCTTCTCAAACGTATTCTCAAGAATTGGCTAAAGCTGCAACACAATTGGAGGCACTCAATGCGAATTACCAAAAGCAAATCAGTGCTAATCAAAAAGCGGACGAACTCAAACAACAAATGGAAAGTTTATCTGCAAATCTAGCAGCACTAAATAATGTCTATGGAGGAATGCTTAACGCAATGTCAAAAAAATAAATAAACAACCATGGCAGGAGCAAAAGAAACCCCCAGGCAGAAACTAATCAGTCTGATGTACTTGGTATTTATCACTATGCTGGCACTTAATGTAAGTAAAGAGGTGTTGGACGGATTTGGCCAAATGTATGAGAAGATTTCAGATGCAAATACTAGAGTAGACGAAAGTAACAATGCACTTTTAGAAAATATTCTTGTAAATGCGGAGGAAAAAGGCGGCAAGTGGATCGATCACAAAAGAACTGCTGAACAGATTAAATCAGAATCAGATGCTTTTTTCAACGTCATTGAAGATCTAAAGAAAACAATTACCGAAAAACAGAGAGAGAAAGACCCTGAATTAAAGGAATTTTCACAGATGGACAAGGGAGAAGCCCTTGACGTTATTTGGTTTAAAGAAGGTTCTGAAGCGGCAAAAAACGAATTTATTGACCTGATTCAGGAATATAAAATGCATGTTATTCAAGTCTTTGGAAGTCGTTACCCAGAGTCCATTGAAATGGTAGAAGCACGTTTTTTTACAGGCGACATGAACAACAATGTTAAAAATAGAGACCAAATTGATGAACCTTGGTTGGATTCAAATTTTAAAGGCTTTCCTTTAATTTCTTCTTTGGCAAAATTGACGATGATGCAAAACGATATCCGTCAGACTGAACATGATGTATTTGCAACCTTAATGGGTAAAGAGTTGAAGATGTCATCCAAAGTAAACCAAATGAACTACACCAGTTTGTTAGTTACTGAAAAAGGGGCTTACTACCCAGGAGAAACCTTTAATGGGAGTGTCATTTTGGGAAGAAAAGGAGGAGCACAAAACCCAAATGGAGTGGATCTCAAAATAGATGGTAGAAAAATATCAGAAAAGGATTATGAATTAATCCCTGGAGGGATAAAACTTAATGTAAGTTCTGGAAACCCTGGAGATCATACCATTGAAGGAGACTTACTTTTCCTGAACGATGGAGAAGAATCTAGAATCAATGTAAAGCAAACCTACACCGTAATCTCTAAACCCAATTCTGCGGTGATCTCAGCAGACAAGATGAATGTAGTTTATCGCGGAGTTCAAAACCCGATGACCATATCCATCCCTGGAATTGCAGACAGTAAAATCAAAGCAAGCGCTCCGGGTTTAAAACGTGTTAGAGGTAGTAAATACAATTTATTTCCCTCTAGTGGGCGTGAAGTGAAGATCAATGTATCGGGGACACTTCCTGACGGAAATCGTGTTTCTTCAGTCTCTAGCTTTCGAATAAAGGAAATACCCAAACCAGCGGGTTATTTTAGAGGAAAATCAGGATCCTTTACCATTCCAAAATCCAGTTTAGAAAGAGGAACGGTTGAAGCCCGTCTAGAAGACTTTGATTTTGATTTGCCATTACAAACTAAATCCTTCCGTTTTCGAGCACCCGGACAACCCAGTATTGTCGTAAACGGCGATAAGTTGGATAGCAAAGCGAAATCGATGCTCAGCCGAATAAAAAATGGCCAAACTGTAATTATTTCTGATATTGAAGTAATAATTCCTTCAAATCCAAGTTATAAACTTGGACAAACGTCACCTATATCGATTACAGTTAACTAATCTATTGCACTCATGAAGAATACGTTATCCATAGTTTCATCTATTTTGCTTCTTAATCTGAACGCTGTTTGTGCGCAGTCTAACTTATTGAATGCAAAGGTTCCCCAAGAAGTGGGTAAACTAAATGAGCAACAAGTTTTAGCAAATGAAGTGGGCCCTATCGAATATGGATATGTAGACGATCGCGATATCATCTGGTCTAAAACCATTTGGGAAGTCATTGACTTGGATGAGAGAATTAATTTTCCCTATTACTATCCAACCAAAAATAATGGATACTTATCTCGTGAACGCCAGTCCTTATTTCGTGTGCTGATGGATAATATCGAAGCAGGGAACATCAATGAAGTCTATGCTACCGATTACTTTAATGAAAAACTCACTTTTGATGATTTGAAACCCATTTTGGAATACAGTATCTTGACCGAAGACGGGAGAATCAAAGCTAATTCAGGAGAAGAGGTAACGCAGAATGATTACGACACCTATATTATTGATTCTTTTAAAGTTGTTCAGTATTTTATAAAGGGCACTTGGTATTTTGATAAAAGATTGGGAGAGCTCAAATATCGCTTACTAGGAATTGCTCCGGGTGCACCAGATGTGTCCACCTTGGCAGACTCTTCTGCCGAAAAAGTAATAATTCCACTATTTTGGATTTGGTTTCCCGATGCCCGAAATATCTTGAATAAACATACTGTATTCAATACGAAAAATTCTTCTCAGCCCATCACCTTTGACAAGATGTTGAATTCGAGAAGGTTCAATTCGGTTATTTATAAAGAGGAAAACGTTTATGAAGATCGAGAGGTAAAAGAGTACATTTACGAAGATGCTTTACGTCAGCTTTTAGAGTCGGAACGAATCAAGTCTGAGATTCGTGATTTTGAACAGGATATGTGGAATAATTAGATTAGTAAAACACGTAAACTGAGCGCTAGGGGAAACACTAGCGCTTTTTTTATTCTATTTTTCAAGGATGAAATACGCCATAATCGTTGGGTATGGACTGGCAGGTTTTCACTACGCACGTCAATTGCAAAAGCAGGGAAAGGAGTTTGTATTAATTTCCGATGGTGCTTCAGGAGCCAGTAGAAATGCAGGAGGTGTTCTGAATCCCACAATTTTAAAACGTTATACGCTTGCATGGAATGGGGTTAATTTTGTCGAGCACGCCCTTTCGACCTACCGGAATTTTGAAACAGAGTTTCACACTACTGTACTTCGAGATATTCCCATCCATCACTATTTTAGCCAAGCTTCAGATCACAACAATTGGTCTGTAGCAGCCCATTCAGAGAGGTTAAATCGATTTCTTTTACCGCCCATTTTACAATCTGATCCAGAAGGGATTCAAGGGGATTTTGGTTATGCAAAGCTTCAAAATGTAGGCAAGCTAGAGGTCCAAAAGATGCTGGACCTCTTTCGAGATCACCTCACTTTTAAAGATTTTTTAGAAGAATCCTTTGATTATAATGCATTACAATTATGTCCTGAGAAAGTAGTCTACAAAGGAGAGGAAGCTAAATTCATCGTCTTTTGTGAGGGCTTTGGATTAAAGCAAAACCCGTGGTTTTCCTATTTGCCTCTAACGGGTTCTAAAGGAGAGTTTCTTCATATTCGAACGGACCGGCTTGCTCCAAATAAAATCGTAAAAGGAGGCGTATTTATAGTACCCATCGCAAAAAATTTATATTGGGTAGGAGCCACCTTTAGTAGAGAGGACAAGACAACTCAACCTACTGAAAAGGGAAAAGAATGGCTTTTAACTAAATTAAAAAAACTGCTGCATCATCCTTTTGAAGTGGTAGAGCACCGAGCGGCCATTCGACCCACTATTCAAGATCGACGTCCGCTCTTAGGGGTTCATCCTCAGCACAAACAACTTTATGTATTTAATGGCTTAGGAACTCGAGGCGTACTGATGGGACCGCTGCTCGCAGATTGGTTATTTCAATTTATGGAGTACCAAAAAGATTTGCCCTCTGAAGTAGCTATTGATCGTTTTGAAACTTATTTTAGCAATCCAAAAACACCCTATGTTTAACGCGCACAATATCAGCGTAAGTTTTGGTGGAGAAACTCTTTTCGATTCGATTTCCTTTCGTTTGGGGAAAGGAGATCGCGTAGGATTGATCGGAAAAAATGGTGCGGGGAAGTCCACCCTACTAAAACTAATGGCACGTGTAAATCAGCCGACTTCAGGAACATTTGCTCTAGAAAAAAATGTAAAAATTGGGTATTTACCACAAGACCTAGATTTTAATCAAGGGCTAACGGTTTTAGAGGAAGCCTACTTGGCCTTTGAAGAAATAAAAAAAGTAGAGGTACGCCAAGAAGAAATCCATAAAATCATGGAACAGACTCAGGATTTTGAAAGCGACTCGTACATGGAGATCTTAGACGAGTTGACCACACTGAACAATCGCTACGAGCTTATCGGAGGGTATCACTATCAAGCACAAACAGAAAAGATTCTCCTCGGATTAGGATTTTCTATGGACGACCTACATGCCTCTACAGATACTTTTTCGGGGGGATGGAGGATGCGTATCGAATTGGCTAAAATCCTCCTTAAAGACAATGATATCCTGTTGCTAGATGAGCCGACAAACCACCTGGATATTGAGTCCATCATTTGGTTGGAACAGTTTTTAAAAAAGTACAAAGGGGCGTTGGTGATGGTTTCTCACGACCGGATGTTTTTAGATCAGGTGACCAATAGGACTATAGAAATTGTACAGCAGCGTATTTTTGACTTTAAAAAACCGTATTCAGAGTATATGGTTCTTCGAGAGGAGCTTCGTGCACAACAACAAGCCGCCCAAAAAAATCAAGAAAAACAAATTCAACAGACCGAAAAGCTTATCGAACGTTTTCGTGCAAAAGCATCTAAGGCCAGCATGGCGCAATCGCTGATTAAAAAGCTGGAAAAGGTGGAGCGCATTGAAATTGATCCTGAAGAAAGTAAAACCATCAAATTTGTATTTTCCGTATCGCATCAGCCGGGAAAGATTATTTTAGAAGCCCAAAATATTTCCAAATCTTTTGGAAAAAAACAGGTGCTGGAAGCTGTAGATCTTGAAATTGAAAGAGGAGAAAAGATTGCCTTTGTAGGTCAAAATGGGCAGGGAAAATCCACCTTAGCTAAAATTTTGGTAGGCGAATTGGAATGCGGGGGTGAACTTCGCTTGGGGCACAATGTTCAGATTGGTTATTTTGCTCAAAATCAATCCGCCTATTTGGATGGGAAGAAGACTGTTTTAGAAGCAGCTGAAGATTCTGCAACTCCGGAAAACAGAACCAAAGTAAGAGATCTTTTAGGAGCCTTTCTTTTTCCAGGGGAAGCTGTGGATAAAAAGGTACAGGTACTTTCTGGTGGGGAACGGAATCGTTTGGCACTGTGTAAATTACTACTCCAGCCGTTCAATGTTTTGATTATGGACGAACCCACGAATCACCTGGATATTTTATCTAAAAACGTTCTCAAAGAAGCGCTTAAAAAATTTGAAGGAACCTTAATTTTGGTATCTCATGATAGGGATTTTGTTCAAGGCCTTTGTGAAAAGGTGGTGTCCTTTAAAGATCGAGAAGTCAAACCCTTTTTAGGGGATATCAATGCCTATTTAGAGTATCAAAAATTAAGCTCGCTAAAGGAATTGGAAAAAAAATCCAAACCCGTTTCCCAGACCAAGAGTACAACAGAAGAAGATTCGTATGAAAAGCAAAAAGAACAGCGCGGGGCGCAGCAAAAAGTAGCAAAGCTCGAAAAACAAATTGCAAGGTTGGAAAAAGAAATCAAAGATATCGACTTTGACTTGGAAGTGGAATATGAAAAAACCATCAGTCAGCCTAATTTCTTTGATAAGTATCAAGCAAAGAAAAAGGAACTTGAAGTTTTAATGGAACAATGGGAAGTCCTTCAGCTTTCGCTAGAATAAGTGTTTTTTATGCTTCTATTAAATCTTCGACACTTTGTAAATACCGCTCTGCATCTAAAGCGGCCATACACCCTGTCCCAGCGGCAGTAACTGCCTGACGGTACTCCTTATCTTGTACGTCCCCAGAAGCAAAAACACCTGGGATATTGGTTAGAGTTGTTTTTCCTTGGGTAATTAAATATCCAGCCTCGTCCATGTCTAGTTGTCCCTTAAAAATATCGGTATTGGGCTTGTGCCCGATGGCAATAAACAATCCTGTAATTTCAATTTCCTCGGTTTTCCCAGTTTGGTTGTTTTTCATGCGAAGCCCTTCGACAACCTGTTCGCCCAAAACCTCATCTATCTCGGTATTGTATCTCAGGTCGATATTTGGGGTGTTGGTTACTCGGTGTTGCATGGCCTTTGAAGCCCGCATACGATCTTTGCGAACCAACATGGTTACTTTAGAGCAAATATTAGCGAGGTAGGTTGCCTCTTCAGCGGCAGTATCTCCTCCACCCACGATAGCCACTTCCTGGCCTTTGTAGAAAAAACCATCACATACTGCGCAGGCAGAAACCCCTCCTCCGCGCAGTCGCTGTTCGCTGGGAAGTCCCAAATATTTTGCTGTAGCACCAGTACTGATAATGATACTGCGTGCTTTGAGTTCCGTACCGTCTTCTGCATAGGCTTTATGAATTCCTCCAGGCTCTTTTGAAAATTCAACTTTATTAATAAAACCTACACGCACCTCAGTCCCGAAACGTTCAGCTTGTTGTTGGAGTTGAACCATCATAGTAGGACCATCGATTCCTTCGGGATATCCGGGAAAATTGTCAACTTCTGTGGTGGTGGTCAGTTGTCCTCCCGGCTCCATACCCGTGTAGAGTAGCGGTTTTAGGTCGGCCCGCGCTGCGTAAATTGCTGCTGTATATCCTGCGGGGCCACTTCCTATGATCAAGGTCTTTAAGATCTCCATACTGTTATAATTTTGTATCAAATGTAAATCATATCTTTTAGTTGTATCTTGGATTTTGATTAGATTTATTAAAAATTTATCAAAATTTTCAATGAAAAAAATCAGCCTTCTTTTGAGTTTATTCTTTGTGGCTTTT
>CAXGYE010000020.1:0-10900 GCA_964013865.1 uncultured Flavobacteriaceae bacterium | reverse complement strand
AAGTACTGGTCCTCTCCACGGTTGAAGTTAAAAATAAAGCCAATGGAGCCCAGATGAAATACACCCTTGTGGCTCAAAGTGAAGCCGATTTAAAAACAGGTAAAATCTCAGTAGATTCGCCAATTGGTAAAGGACTTTTAGGGAGACAAGTAGGAGAATCAGCAGTAATTTCAGTTCCCAATGGGAGTATTGAATTAGAAATTATTTCCATAGTTCGAAATTGATGGAAACCCTGTTTAGTAAAATTATTACAGGTAAAATTCCAAGTTACAAAGTGGCGGAAGATGCCTTTTGCTATGCCTTACTAGATATCCATCCCAATACACGAGGCCATGTGTTGTGTGTCCCTAAAAAACAAGTGGACAAATTATTTGACTTGTCAGAAAAAGACTACAACCGATTGATGACTTTTTCTCGAAAAGTAGCCCTGGCCCTACGACAAGCAATTCCATGTAAACGCGTGGGAATGTCTGTTGTGGGTTTGGAAGTGCCTCATGCCCACGTACACCTGATTCCACTAGAATCTATGGAGGACATTCGTTTTCAAAAAAAAGTTGAATTGAGTCCCGAAGTCATGCAGGAGACTGCAAAGGCTATAGCGGCTTCATTCGAAGTTTAAGAAGCGTTTAAAGGGGCTTTGTTTAATACAATCTGGAAACTAGTCCCTTTTCCAATAACCGTTTTGATAATGCTTATTTTACCCTGATGAAAGTCCTCTACAATTCTTTTTGCAAGTGACAAGCCAAGACCCCAGCCTCTACTTTTTGTGGTAAACCCGGGTTTAAAAATTTTTGAAGCAATTTCTTTTTTCATCCCAGATCCAGTATCCGAAACCAAAATCTCTATTTGTTTCGAACGTTCAGTCAGTTGAACAGAAAGGGTTCCCTTGCCTTTCATGGCATCGATACCATTTTTGATCAAATTTTCTAGCGTCCAACTGATCAGTTGAGGATTGAAAGGAACCACAATTTCTTTCTTGGGAAGGTCCACTTTAAAATGAATATGCTCGGAGCTTCTCTTTTGAAGGTAACTCACGGTTTGTCGGATAGAAGTAGTAAGATCCAAAAGGCTAAGTTCTGGGACAGAACCTACTTTCGAAAAACGATCCGTAATCAAATTCAAACGTTCAATGTCTTTTTCAATTTCTAAGAGAGGGGTCGATTTACTTTCTTTTTCTTTTAGAAGCGTAACCCAACCGATCATTGAGGTCAGCGGCGTTCCTATTTGATGTGCCGTCTCTTTTGCCATAGCAGCCCAAAGCCGGTTTTGTTCCGCAATACGAGCCGTTTTAAAAACAAAGTAGAGCACCGCTCCAAAAAGGAGAATGATCAATAAAAGTGCTAGGGGATAGTATTGTAGCTTTTTTAACATGGCAGAATCACCGTAATACAGTTTTTGGTTTACGAGGAGGGTTCCCTTTTCATCTCGATACTGAATGAGTATGGGGTCATTTTCTTTTTTTATTTGAGCCAACCTGGCATAAAGCACGACGGAATCTTGTTTCTCGCTTTCCCAATCCACATTTCGGATTTCGATGATCTTATCCAATGCATCTACTTGAATCATAGGGTTGTTTCCCGATCGCTGTAATACCTCAAAAGTGAGATTGCTTAAGCTGGGATTTTTGATGTACTCTTCCTGTGCCATGGCCCAAAGCTCCATCTTGGTTCGTTCTTGGAAACTGAGACTTTTAAAGAGAATGTTGGTATTCCACAAAATTAACACCACAATCGCAAAGGCAAAGAGGAGCCAACTGTTTTTAAGAGCATTTTTTAAGGTGCTAAGTAGCTTCATAACAAGAAGTTCCAAGCGAAGATACTCCAATTTAATAAATTAGATAAAAAGCTAAGGGGAGCCCTAAAAACTTTTGTTATTTTTGTTCTAAGCACAGAGCATTATGGAACTATCAGGGAAAATAAAATGGATTGATGAGACAAAGACCTATGGAAGCAATGGATTTCGAAAGAGAGAGGTCGTAGTTACTACAGAAGAACAATATCCGCAGCACATTCTTGTGGAATTTATTCAAGATAAATGCGACTTACTAAATTCCTACCAAGTAGGTCAAAATGTAAAAATAGGAATCAATCTTCGGGGTAGAGAGTGGGTCAATCCACAGGGAGAAACCAAATATTTTAATTCTGTACAAGGCTGGAGAATCGAAGTCTTAGAAGGAGCTGCTCCTTCGGAAATGCCTCCCATGCCACCCCCATCAGCCTTTGAACCCGCAGAAGGGGACGCAAAGGAGGTAGATGACGATTTACCGTTCTAATCCCACTTCGGAATGACGAAAACAGTCTACGAGATGGTCATTGACCATACCTGTGGCTTGCATATGCGCATAGATTATAGTAGGTCCGACAAACTTGAATCCCCGTTTTTTTAAGTCTTTACTTATTTTTTCAGCTAAAGGAGTGAATGCAGGGATTTCATCCAGTTTTTTGTACTGATTAATTACGGGCTTTCCCGAAACAAAGCTCCAGATATAATTTGAAAAACTCCCTTCCTCTTTTTGAATTGCAAGAAACGCTCTTGCATTCTGGATAGTAGCAGCTATTTTCAGTCGATTTCGAATGATGTTTGGATTGGATAGGAGTTCTTCCTCTTTCAAACTGTCGTATGCAGCAATTTTATAATAGTCAAAGGCATCAAAAGACTTTCCGAAATGTTCTCGTTTTCTCAAAATGGTAATCCAACTTAAGCCAGCCTGAAAAGTTTCTAAGATTAAAAATTCAAATAAAAGCCCATCGTCAAAAATAGGAACCCCCCACTCCTGGTCGTGATATTTTTCATAAAGGGGGTCACCAATACACCACCCACATCGTTTCTTTTCCATAAAGTCAAGGTATAAAAAAAGCACCTTGATAAGGTGCTTTTTAACAGTTTGTATGGATTTTCTTATACCAAAGCGACACGTTCGAAAGCAGTTACTTCAGTGCTTGCTTCAGATTTAACATAGTCAGCAACTGAAACTTTACCGTCCTTTATAAAGGCTTGATTGACTAAGGTGTTGTCTTTAAAAAAGCGCTTTAATTTTCCTTTGGCAATATTGTCCAACATAGCCTCAGGCTTACCTTCTTGGCGCAATTGGTCTTTGGCAATTTCAATTTCCTTTTCAATTACGGAAGCGTCCACACCTTCTTCGTTTAGTGCGATGGGGTTCATCGCAGCCGCCTGCATGGCAACATTTTTGGAAACCTCAGCAGCATTATCTACCACATCAGCTAGACCTACCAGGGTTGCAATCTTATTTCCAGCGTGGATGTAGGAACCTACATACGCTGCCTGTAGGGTTTTAAACCCACCGATTTCAATCTTCTCCCCAATGACCCCCGTTTGTTCGGTAAGTTTTTCTGCTACCGTCATCCCGTTGTAGTCTGCTGCCAAGAAACTTTCTAGAGTTTCATGGCCTAGAGCCAAATCGATTAGATCTGTAGCAAGCGCGAGATAACTTTCGTTTTTAGCAACAAAATCAGTCTCACAATTCAAGGAAACAATCACCCCTGCAGTGTTGTCTTCATTTACTTTGGCAAGTACTGCCCCTTCAGAAGATTCACGATCTGCTCGGTTGGCAGCTACTTTTTGACCTTTTTTACGCAGATTTTCTACGGCTTTATCAAAGTCACCCTCGGCTTCGACAAGTGCTTTTTTACAATCCATCATCCCCGCTCCTGTGGCTTGGCGGAGTTTATTTACTTCAGATGCAGTAATTTTCACAGTTCTTTTATTTTAATTGGTTATGCGTCTTTTTCTTTTGTGTCTTCTGCTGTTGGTGCTTCCTCTTCTTTTTGTTCAGGAGCAGCTGCTTCTACTGGAGCAGGTGCTTCTTTTTCAGTTTTTTCTGTAGGGGTTTCTTCAGTAGTTACTTTTTCGTCTTCTTTTGCTGCGGCTTCCATCTTGCTGGCATCGTCATCAGCAGTTCCTTCTTTTTCGTTTTTACGTTCTTGAAGTCCTTCAGCAACAGCACCCGTAACCAAGTCTAAAATCTTATCTATGGATTTTGAAGCATCGTCATTAGAAGGGATCACATACTCCACATCTCTAGGATCAGAATTGGTATCGACCATAGCAAAAATCGGAATCTTTAGTTTTTGTGCTTCTTTTACGGCAATGTGTTCACGCGTGGTGTCCACAATAAAAATGGCACCGGGCAAGCGAGTCATGTCCGAGATAGATCCCAAGTTTTTTTCGAGTTTTGCACGAAGACGATCTACTTGAAGGCGTTCTTTTTTGGAAAGGGTTTCAAATGTCCCGTCTTTTTTCATACGGTCAATCGCAGTCATTTTCTTTACCGCTTTACGAATGGTGACAAAGTTGGTCAACATTCCTCCAGGCCAACGTTCTGTAATGTAAGGCATGTGTACTGCCTTGGCTTTTTCAGCAACGATATCTTTCGCTTGTTTTTTGGTAGCGACAAATAGAATTTTACGGCCAGTGGCAGCAATTTTCTTTAGAGCTGCATTGCTCTCTTCGATTTTTGCAGCCGTCTTGTAGAGGTTGATAATGTGGATCCCATTGCGCTCCATATAGATATAAGGCGCCATGTTGGGGTTCCATTTACGTGTTAAGTGTCCAAAGTGGACGCCTGCTTTGAGCAGGTCATTTACTTCTGGTTTTGCCATTGTGTTTTAGTTTACGTTCCTTTTGATTAGCAACACGCATTAAACGTGTTTAGATGCTAAACTAATATCCGCCTTGGCGGTTTAAGCAACAGGTTAGTATTGATAAATGAATGAACTTTGTTTTGCCGAAACAAAACGGTACCAATTAACGTTTTGAGAATTGGAATTTTTTTCTTGCTTTTTTCTGACCGAATTTCTTACGCTCTACCATTCGAGGGTCTCGGGTCAATAAACCTTCAGGTTTTAATTCTGTACGAAACTCTTCGTTGATCTTACAAAGCGCTCTGGAAATTGCCAAACGAACCGCTTCTGCTTGTCCGTTGGTTCCGCCTCCTTTGACCGTTACATTTAAATCGTAGTTCCCCTCCGTATTGGTCAATATAAAGGGTTGTTGGATTTTGTATTGTAAAGTTGGTGTAGGGAAGTAGTCTGTATATTTTTTCTTGTTGACCGTGATCGCTCCTTTTCCTTCGCTTACAAAAATTCGTGCGACAGAGGTTTTACGACGGCCAATAGTGTGAACAGTATCCATTATAAGTAATCGTTAATGTTAATGGTTTTTGGATTTTGCGCTTCTTGGCTATGCTCGGCACCTCCATAAACACGTAGGTTTCTGAATAGATCAGCCCCTAATTTATTTTTTGGTAACATCCCACGCACGGCATTTTCTACCAAACGGGTGTCTTTTTTGTTGTGAAGCTGTGTAGCATTCAAAATACGTTGTCCTCCAGGATAGCCAGTGTGACGGACATATTCTTTTTGCTCCCATTTTTTTCCACTTAAGGTCACAGTAGAAGCGTTGACAACAATAACGTTGTCACCACAGTCCACATGGGGGGTATAATTGGTTTTGTATTTTCCGCGTAAAAAGTTTGCAATAACGGTAGCGACTCGTCCTAAAGGAAGGTCTTTTACATCCACAACAACCCATTCTTTATGAGCGGTCTTAGCGTTTGCGGAAATCGTTTTATAACTCAGTGTATTCACAATAATTTATTTTAACCGTTCGAAAATTGCTCCAACGGGCTGCAAATGTACAATTATAAATTATTTAGGGAAAATATTTTGTTGAAATTTCTCGCCAATACGTTCTGGCACGTTTCAGGAATTAATGTGCTTCTAGCCAGTGACTTCCCATTCCAATATCGACTACTAAAGGTACTTCGAGTTGAAAAGCGTTTTCCATTTCGGTTTTGACCATTGTTTTTAGTGTGTCAACTTCTGATTTGGGTACGTCAAAGACCAATTCATCGTGTACTTGAAGCAACATTTTGGAATTCCATTTTTCTTGTCGTAGCCGCTTTTGAATGGCAATCATGGCCAATTTAATAATATCAGCAGCACTACCTTGAATCGGAGCATTTACGGCATTGCGCTCGGCAGCACCTCGGACAATGGCATTTTGAGAATTGATGTCTTTTAGGTAACGTCTTCTTCCGAGAACGGTAGCCACATATCCGTGATCTCGGGCAAAGTCAATTTGATCTTGAATATACGCCCGTAGTTTGGGGTAGGTAGCGTAATAGGTTTCGATCAGTTCCTTGGATTCTGCCCGATTCAAGTTGGTCTGCTGACTCAAACCAAAAGCAGATACTCCGTAAATGATCCCAAAGTTTACAGTTTTTGCATTACTTCTTTGTTCTCGTGTAACCTCTTCTAGAGGCACTCCAAAAACCTTAGCAGCGGTAGCGGCGTGAATGTCTTCGTCATTTTGGAAGGCACTAACCATTCCTTCATCTTTACTCAGCGCTGCGATAATTCGCAACTCAATTTGAGAATAATCAGCAGCCATCAGGACGTGATTTTCGTCTTGTGGGATAAAGGCTTTGCGCACTTGTTGCCCGCGCTCAGTTCGAATGGGAATGTTTTGCAAGTTGGGATTGTTACTACTTAAACGTCCTGTAGCGGCAACCGCCTGATTGTAAATGGTATGCACCCGTCCTGTTTTGGGATTGATTTCTTTGGGGAGCGCATCCACGTAGGTGTTTTGAAGTTTTTGAAGTGATCTCCAGTCCAAAATATCAGAAACAATGGGGTGGTCTTTTGCCAAATAAGAAAGCACGTCTTCAGCGGTAGAGTATTGTCCCGTTTTGGTTTTTTTGGGCTTGTCCACCAATTTGAGTTTTTCAAATAAAATGGGACCCAACTGTTTTGGGGAGGCAAGATTAAAAGTTTCCCCAGCCGCTTCAAAGATGGTTTTTTCTAATTTTTGAACGTCACTAGAAAGCCCTTTGGAAAGTTCGCCTAGGAAGTCCGTATCCAGATTGATCCCTTCACATTCCATATCCGTAAGGACTTCTACCAATGGCAGTTCTACCTTCTTGTATAAGGACAAGGTGTCTGCTGCTTCCATTTCTTTTTCAAAATGTTGTTTGAGTTGGAGGGTGATGTCTGCATCTTCCACAGCATACTCGGTTTGTTGTTCTAAAGGAACGTCCCGCATACTGCCTTGATTTTTGCCTTTTTTTCCTATGAGATCGGTGATGGGTTGAGGGCTGTAGTTTAGGTAGGTTTCTGCCAAAATATCCATGTTGTGGCGCATGTCGGGGTTGACGAGGTAATGGGCTACCATGGTATCAAAAAAAGGCGCTTGAACAACGATTCCATAATTGCGTAAGACTTTAAGGTCGTATTTTAAGTTATGGCCAATTTTTTCAATTTCTGGATGTTCAAAAAAGACATTAAAAGGTGCCAATAGTTCTTCTACTTCATTGCGATCTTCGGGAAGGGCCAGGTAATACCCTTGTCCAGCAGTCCAAGAAAAAGCAATCCCCACCAGTTCGGCTTCTAAGGCATTGAGAGAGGTGGTTTCTGTATCAAAACACACCTGGGTTTGCTGAAGGAGTTTTCGCAACAGCAGCTCCCGAGCTTTTTCAGTAGCCACTAGTTGGTAGAAGTGCTCTTGGGCGGTCAAATTTTTTCTTTGTGAAGCGTCACTTTCACTGGAATTTCCACTTCCAGGAGCAGCAAATAAATCAAATTGTTGTCCCTCCTGAGGACGGGCACTCTCTTTGGTCTTCTCTCCTTCCTCAGAAGGAGTTTCTTCTTGTATAGAAAAAATCTTTTTGAAATTTTCCGCCATTCTTCGAAACTCCAGTTCTTCAAAAAGTACACTTACTTTGGATTGGTCGGGTTCGCTTAGAGCATAATCTTCAGCTTCAAAGGTTACAGGAACGTCTAAAAGGATGGTGGCTAATTCTTTCGACAATACCCCTTGCTCTTTGTGGGCTTGTATTTTTTCACCCAACTTTCCTTTGATTTCATGAGCGTTTTCCAATAAGGCCTCCATGCTCCCGTAGGTCTTAAGGAATTTTTTGGCGGTTTTATCACCTACCCCAGGAAGTCCGGGAATGTTGTCTACAGCATCGCCCATCATACCTAGATAATCGATGACTTGCTCGGGACGTTCTATTTCAAACTTTTTCTGCACCTCGGGAATTCCCCAAATTTCAATACCGTTCCCCATCCGTGCAGGGCGGTACATAAAAATGTTTTCAGAAACCAGTTGGGCAAAGTCTTTGTCTGGGGTAACCATAAATACTTGATAGCCTTCTTTTTCTGCCTGCTTGGCAAGGGTACCGATGATGTCATCGGCTTCATAGCCTTCTTTGACCACCACGGGGATGTGCATGGCTTCTAAGATTTTTTGAATATAAGGAACTGCTAGTGAGATGGGCTCCGGAGTTTCGTCTCGATTGGCTTTGTAATCGGTAAAAAGTTCGGTACGCAGTTGAGATCCTCCTTTGTCAAAACATACCGCAAGATGATCAGGACGTTCTCTTTTGATTACATCCAAAAGCGAATTGGTAAACCCCATGATGGCGGAGGTGTCCATCCCTTTGGAGTTGATCCGTGGGTTTTTGATAAAGGCGTAGTAACCTCTAAATATTAAAGCGTAAGCATCAAGTAAAAAAAGACGTTTTTGAGCACTCATGGATTCCTTTGGGTTAAATTTAAAAAACTAAACGGCTTTGTAGCTTATCCCTTCATTTTATTTAATAACAACCTGAGTTTTTTTTGGATTGCTTCCGCATCTAGTTCCAGTTCCTTAAGTAGGTCAGCGCTTTTTCCGTGGGGGACAAATACATCTTCCACACCTTCTAAAAACAGAGGTGTTTGATACCCATGTTCAGCGACAAACTCCAGCACAGCCGTTCCCACCCCTCCTTTTTTTACTCCTTCCTCAAAAAGAATAACCGCTTTGTATTTTTTAAATACTTGATGTAACATCTCCTGATCAAGTGGTTTTACAAACCCTAAATCAAAATGGGCAAAAGCCTCAGCGGGGTCTAAATTTTCCAGCGCTAGTGCTATTGTTTTGGCGAATGTCCCTAATGACAAAACAGCAATTTCACTTCCTTCTTTTAATTGTTCTCCTTTTCCCCAAGGGGTTTTTTTAAATTCAAAAGCGCAAGTTTCAATTTCGCTGTAGCCTCTGGGATAACGGATGGCAAGGGGAGTATCTATGCCTAGCTGTGCGGTGTACAGCAAGTTTTGAAGTGTTTCTGCATCTCTGGGAGCAGCAATTTGCAGGTTGGGAATGCACCGTAAAAAAGCAATGTCAAAAAGACCGTGGTGGGTGGGGCCATCGTGTCCTACGATTCCGGCGCGGTCAATGCAAAAAACTACAGGAAGTTTTTGAAGGGTGACATCGTGAATGATCTGATCGTAAGCCCGCTGCAAAAAGGTAGAGTAAATGACACAAAAGGGCAGGATTCCTTGCGTTGCCATTCCTGCAGCAAGTGTAACAGCATGCTGTTCAGCAATGCCCACATCAATGCATTGGTCGGGTAAGGACTCCATCATTTTTACCAAGCCACTTCCCGTAGGCATAGCCGGAGTAATGGCAACAATCTTTTTATTTTTTCGGGCAAGTTCAAGGAGTGTGGTTCCAAAAACTTCTTGGTATTTGAGCATCTTGTTTTTTTGAGAAGGGTTCAGTTTTCCTGTTAGCGGATCAAACTTCCCAGGAGCGTGATAGGTGACTTGCGCTTCTTCTGCAGTAGAAAGGCCTTTCCCTTTGGTGGTAACCAAGTGAAGAATTCGCGGGCCATCCATTTTTTTTTGTTTTTCAAAAGCAGTGCAAAGCGCCCCGATATCGTGCCCGTCGATGGGACCGTGATACGAAAGATTTAAGGCCTGGAAAAAGTTAGGGGAGGAAGGGACTTGCTTTTTAACCCCATCAAAATAAGTTTTTAACGCCCCCACACTGGGGTCAATACCCATACTGTTGTCGTTCAATACTACCAGGACATTGGCTTGGGTGGTTCCCAAATGATTCAGGGCTTCGAAAGCCATCCCATTGGCGATGGAGGCATCTCCCACTACGGCAATGTGAAGACGACTTCGATCGGAAGTACTCAATGCCATCCCTAGCGCAGCGGAAATGGCTGTCCCGGCATGACCTGTTCCAAAGGTGTCGTAGGGACTTTCCTCTCGGTTGGGGAAACCGCTGATTCCTTTGCGTTGTCTTAATTGGTGAAAGGCTTTCCGCCGTCCCGTAAGCATCTTGTGGCCGTAGGCTTGATGACCCACATCCCAGAGTAATAAATCTTCAGGAGTGTTAAAACAATAGTGCAAAGCGACAGTGAGTTCCACAGTACCCAAACTGGAGCCCAAATGGCCTTCGCCTTTGGCCAGTGCATGGATGATCTCTTGCCGCAATTCCTCGGCAAAACCCGGAAGGGCTTCTGAGGGAAGCTTGCGTAAATCCGCTGGACTTTGAATCTCCTTAAACCGGTTTGTAGCCATGGGGTAAAGGTAAGGCAAAACATTTTCAAGAGACAACGCCCGAGAATGTGTATTTTTAACCGATGGAATTAGACGACGTCTATTTTATGAAACTCGCTTTGCAGGAAGCTGAACAGGCCGCAGCATTGGATGAAGTACCCGTAGGTGCTGTGGTGGTGGTAGATCAAAGAGTGATTGCACGCGCGTACAACTTGACCGAGCGACTACACGATGTGACGGCCCATGCAGAAATGCAAGCCCTGACTTCTGCAGCTCATTTTTTAAACGGAAAATACTTGGTGGGCTGTACCCTATATGTCACTTTGGAACCCTGCGTGATGTGTGCAGGGGCCTTGGCCTGGAGTCAATTGAATCGGGTAGTGTATGGAGCTTCAGATCCCAAAAGAGGATTTCAACAAGCAGGAATCGCACTGCATCCGAAAACTACCGTCACTCCTGGAATTCTCCAAGAAGAATCAAAAGCGTTGCTGGATCTTTTTTTTAGTAGAAAAAGGAAATAAGAAAGCACCTTGTCTCCAAGATGCTCG
>CAXGYE010000019.1:0-11035 GCA_964013865.1 uncultured Flavobacteriaceae bacterium | reverse complement strand
CAAAAGTGACGGTTTTTTTTCAACCCTATTCAGCCACATTATATATAATTAACTAGAAATCAAACTTTAAGAAGTTTATCAGTTTATAATATAATTGATTTCAGATACTTCAGAAAGGCGAAAATAACCAAAGGGATTGCGTTCTGGGTTACTTTCATGCGCTAGATTTCCCAATAGATTTACTGGTGTTGCTTGAAAAGGACCCCCTTGCTGGGTGTTTTGTAATATCAGCAAGTACCAATAATTGTAACCGATATTCGACAAACCGTATTGGCGGATACGTACCTGATCTCCTTCTTTTAAATTTTGATCCAAGAGAAAACCATAGTATTCGCCTCCGTTATTAAAATCGTCGCGATACACATTGTATTCTGGCACTTCTAGTGCTTGACTGGTAAATTCAAAAAAACTAAAATTCCGTTCGGCTATAGGATCAACTGCACGGGCTTCCAATTGAATGGCTTCCTGTCCAAACAAGTCTATCGTTTCTTGATCAATTCGGTTTAGCGAACTGACAGCTTTTAAGGATTCAGTTCCCGAATAGTGCTCCCCTTTGTACTCAATATGTAAGGTGTATGATCTATTCAATACATAGGGCAGAGTGTCTCGAGTCAAATAGCGCCCTGTTTTTTCTTCTTCAATAAAAGTATAAATCCGACCGCCATCGTCTTCTATAGTAACTGTGGCCCCACTTGCAGTTTTATACGAAGCACCAAAATAGGGACTGGACAACGATAAGATAACTTCTTGCTCTGAGGTATTGGTTTCTTTAATCCAATTGATATAGGCCTCCACCACCAATCGTTCCTCTGTATCATTTAGCTCAAGAGCAATTGGATCTTCACAGTGAGTGAGTAGAAATAAGCCGAAAAAGAAGAAAAGGATTTTTTTCACGACTAAAATTTAAAGTTGTACGTTACAGATGGGATGATTCCAAAAATAGTCAAACGCAAAGCCTCATTCCTCCCCGTTTCTAAATTTTCTTGAAACCGAATTGAGGCTGCATTTTTTCGATTGTAGAAATTATAAATACCAAAAACCCATTCTCCCGATCGTTTTTTGGGGGAATAGACTGCAGAAACATCAAGGCGGTGATAGGCCGGAAGCCTACTGCTATTTCTCGATTCAAAATTAGGGATCGAAAAACCAGAGAATTGATATTGCGCATTGGGATAGGTGATGGGTTGCCCCGTCTGGTAGATAAAATTAGCATTCAAATTCCATCGCTTGTTCAGATCGTAATTGGTCGTAATTGATATATCATGGGTTTTATCGTAAGGAGTAGCATACCAGTTTCCATAGTTGATTCCTACTTCAGAAGGGGTTCTTCCCGGGGTTTGTTGTTCTGAACGCGACAGCGTGTAGGCAATCCAACCCGTCAGCTTACCTTCATTTTTTCTAAATAAAACTTCTAAACCTCCTGCTCGAGCTTGTCCCGTTAGCAAAATTTGTTCTATGGCATCATTGGCAATGAGTTCCGCTCCGTTGATGTAGTCCAATCGATTTTGAATGGTCTTGTAAAACGCTTCTACTTCTAGATTGTAACGATTGTTGTCAAAAATTTTGAAATAGCCCACAGCGACTTGATCCAACAGTTGAGGATCGATATATTTTCCACTTGGGGCCCACACATCGATCGGGGTAGGAGAGTTCGTATTTGAAATCAAATGGAGGTATTGTGCCATCCGATTGTAGCTTAACTTAAAGGATTGATTCGAATCCAACTGATAAGCCATTGAAAATCGGGGTTCGGGATAGGTAAAAGATTTGATTACCTCTCCCTTAGAGTATGTCACGCTTCCTGTCGGTTGGGCTTCTTCATAAATTTGAGAAGATTCAATATACAACAAAGGGTTGTCGTTTGCATAGGTATTCATTTTTTGACCGAGTCGTAAAAAGTTACTTAGACGTAGTCCTGCCTGCAGGTTTATCTTCGAGGAGAGTTGATAACTTACACCCGCATATACAGCATTTTCAAAGGCAAATTTATTTTCTAATTTCCGCGCTTGAACTGGAGAGCTTTCAGCGGTAGGTTGAATGAATCCTGGGTCAAATTTGTAGTAAATCCCATTGAGTCCGTATTCCAATTTTGTTTTGTCATTTAAATAGTGTTTAAAATCATATTTAAAATTAAAATTGGTAATTCCTAAATTCCAATCAAATTCAGCTAAGCCAAAATCTAGGGTGTAGTCATAATCCGAATAAATAAGAGAAAGATTGGAAAAAAGTTTATTTGAAAATAAATGATTCCATCTAAAGTTTGCTACTGAGTTTCCGTAGGCGAGGTCAAATAAATTGTCTATATCAAAAACATCCCTTCCGAAATATCCCGACAGGTAAATTGTATTCCTGTCATTTAATGTGTAGCTCAATTTGGTATTGAGGTCGTAGAAATAGGCTTTGTTGTTATCTACGGACTCGATAAGAGGTAAAAACAAATGGGCATAACTACTGCGTCCTCCTATTAAAAAAGAACTCTTTTCTTTTTTTAGAGGCCCTTCTAAAAGCAATCTGCTGGAAATCAAACCAATACCACCTTCACTTTCAAATTTTTTGCGGTTCCCTTCTTTTTGATAAATATTTAATACCGATGAAGCACGACCTCCATAGGAGGCTGGAATTCCGCCTTTGTAAAGCTGGATGTCTTTGATAGCATCCGGATTAAAGACTGAAAAAAAGCCGAAAAGGTGAGAGGAATTGAAGAGAATAGCTTCATCCAACAAGATCAGGTTTTGGTCTGCAGCTCCCCCTCGGACATTAAACCCGGATGCTCCTTCCCCAGCATTGGTGACACCAGGAAGCAGGGTAATGGACTTGATCACATCCACCTCGCCAAGTACAGCAGGAATTTTTTTGATCGTATTGATCGCGAGCTTATTGACACTCATTTGAGGATTCCTCACATTGAGTAGTTCAATGTTTTCCTCTACAATGACTTCATCTAATACTTCTGCTTGTGGAGTTAACTCAAAATTTTCATTCACATCTTCGTTGAGAGAAAGCTCGCGTGTGAGGGTTTCAAAGCCCAAATAGCGAATTTGAACTGTGTACACGCCTGCGGGTAGGGTAAGCGAGAAAAAACCGTATTCATTGGTGATGGTTCCAGTGTTGAGCTCTGGAAGGAGTACACTGACCCCAATCAGGCTCTCGTCGCTTTCCAAATCGGAAACATAGCCACTAAGTGTGACGTTCCGCTGACTAAAAGCTAGGGAACAGAAAAAGAGAAAAATCAGGGCTAAAGGAAAGTTCCTTCGCAGCCCAACTTGATTTTTGTGTTGACCTGAATTTAAATACATAGCAATTTGTACAAAGATACACTTGATGAATCAGCTAAAAAAAAATCGCAGGATTAAATGAGTGTTAAAAAAAGTTTATTCAGAATTTTTGCTTAAAAAGAAACACCAAAACCAACAGTTCCAATTAAAATTCCTCCCGAACTTAACCCAGGGATAGGAGGCAGTTCTTCTGAAAAACTTTCGGTGATACCGTCTGCCGTTGCGGTAAAGTCAATCGTGTCTGGGATGTCTCCAAAGCCGTAACCCACTTCAAAACGAAAGTAAATTGTTCCGCCTGTTTTGATTCCCAATTTAAGGTTGGTGGTATTAAAATTAAATGCTGTGGAAGCATCTCCAGTAGTAGATTGCTGCCCGTCACTAAAATCTAAATCGTAAAAAGTAAGATCTGTATCAAACTGGGCTCTTCCTAGCCCTATAAAAAAACCATTTCCCTTTTGGTTGAAATAAATATTTGCTCCATACTCAAGATAAGCAAATTCAGTCTCCAACTCGTCCGTATCTAGATTAAATCCACTGTAATCTATAAAAGGAGCAATACGGTTTCCAAAAACAGGGAGTACAATCTCAGCTGAACCGCCTATAAGATTTGGAATTCCTAATTTAACTCCAAGATTAAAATGGTTGACTTGGATGCTGTCCTCAGGGATTAGCATTTGCTCTAGCTCTTGCTCTTGGGCAAAAGAAATTGTTGAAAAAAAAATTATAGTGAAAAAGATATAATACTCTAAGCTCAAGTTTTTCATATTGTTTTTATTTAGTTAGTTGGATTTGTTTTTTTCGATTTGCCAGTTCCCATGCGGTATGGAATATAAGTTTGGTTCTTTTTTCTAAGGTGGGATAAAGGATTTTATCTGGAGTATCTCCTGGTCTGTGATAATCTTCATGTGTCCCACTGAAGTAAAAAATCACGGGGATATTATTTTTAGCAAAATTGTAATGATCACTTCGGTAATAAAATCGGTTGGGATCATTTTCATCATTGTAGGTATAATCCAATTCAAGCTGAGTATGCTTTTTATTCGTCGCTTCAGAAATATCGTGTAGTTCTTGACTTAGTTTATCAGACCCGATCAGGTAGATGTAATTCGGGTCCTCAGTAGCTCTTTTGGGATTGATTCTTCCAATCATGTCCACATTTAAGTTGGCCAAGGTGTTTTCCAAGGGATAAAGCGGATTTTCTGTGTAATATTCAGAGCCTAGAAGTCCTTTTTCTTCTCCAGAAACATGAAGAAAAACCAAGCTTCTTTTTGGGCCATTTCCTTCCTCTGCAGCTTTTTTAAAAGCCTCCGCAATTTCTAATAAAGCTACTGTTCCCGAACCGTCATCATCAGCCCCGTTATGGATCTCCCCTTTTTCATTTACACCTACATGATCTAGGTGAGCAGAAATCACGATATATTGATCGGGATAGTCACTCCCTTTGATTAGGGCAGCGACATTTTCGGTTTGTACTTTATCTCCTTTGATGGTGAGTTCCATGGGTTGCAAATAGTCTTGAGTCCCGTTTGCAGCCGGAATACCACTAGTTTTATAGAAGTTTTGTAAGAAATCAACCGCTCTTTTTTGGCCAATCGTTCCTGTTTCTCTTCCTTGAAAATAGTCGGAAGCATACACGTATAAGTGTTCTTTTAATTCTTTTGCAGTAATGGTTTTTGCGTATTCAGTAGGCTCCGTTTTCAATTGTGAATAGCCAAGGGTGACGAAGGCGAATAAAGAAAGTAGGGTTAGTTGTTTCACGATTTGTATTTTTCGTGAAAGATATTAATTCCAGCTATTGTATTGAAAAAATGGGGGTTTTATTTTTTGAAGTAGCCAGGATGCCGTCCCACAATTCGATACGCAATTCAAGTGCTTGTTTCGAGTAGCGCAATGCCGATTCCCATTTTTCAGTATCCGTCCCACACAATTGTTGAATCATCTCCAAGGCCATAGGCCCGTGTTCCCCAGAATCTACTTCAATATGGCGTTCAAAATAATAAATCAGATCCGAGAGATCAACTCCTTCAGGATTTTTTAAATTTTTGATGATTTCTATAAACATATCTGGGATCAAGTCCTCTCTTCCAAAGGTGAAAACCGAAGCAATTATGTGGGCTTGCTCTGAATCTACAACTTCAAATGTAAATTTTAAAAAGTTTTTGATATGAGGGGGGTAGGAGGTCGTTTCTAGGATTTCAGAAATAGTTTTTCCTGAATTGAGTTCAAAAATAAGTTGATCGATTTGATGTCTGTTCGCATTAAGTGAGCGCATAGCCTCCAAATACATTTCAAAGTGACTCATAGGTTCTCCTTTGCGATTGATATCAGATTCTTCTCCCCAAACGATTTCGTTAATCAATCGAGAAGCTTTCGGATAGCCCGATGGACGCCACGGAATCGCATTGCAACTCAAAAGGTTTTGAAGTTGTTTGAGTAACGACATAAAATCCCACACGGCAAAAACGTGTTGTTCCATAAAGGATTGGATGTCTTCTAGGCGGTCAATGGATTTGTAAACAGGATGGTGTTTTAATTTCTCTCTAAGGGGCAAGAGTTCTTCTTCCAGTCGTTCGATCATCTTCAAAAAGCATTATATTATGGCACAAATATATTCATAAAATTATCTTGAATGGAGCAAAATACGCTTTTTCTTTTTTTGATTTCTTCGTTGACATTAACACTACTACCGGGTCCTGATCTACTCTTTGTTGTCAGTACTAGTTTGGCTCGGGGTTGGAAGAAAGGAGTGCTTGTGGGTTTGGGGCTTTGTTCTGGATTAATTCTTCATACGGCACTTCTTGTTTTGGGTGTGGGGACTTTTTTGGAACGACTACCGGAGGGAGTTCGAGCCCTGGAATTACTTGGTGCTTTGTATTTACTTTTCATTGCCTATGGAGTGTGGAACAGTTCACAAAATAGCTTGAAATCTAATTCAAAAAAACAAGGTGTTGAACGACTTTATTTTACAGGCTTTATAATGAACTTGACCAACCCTAAGGTGAGTTTGTTTTTCATTAGTTTTTTCCCAGGATTTTTATTTTCTGAGGCTTTGTCATATACCCTACAATTTTTAATTTTGGGAGGAATCTTTTTTGTTCAAGCACTAGTGGTATTTTCAGTAAGCGCCATCTTAGTAAGTCTTCTTGGACAACGCGTTCAGAATTTTGGAAGTCAATCCCTTTGGAATAAGGTTCAAGCTGCTGTTTTACTTGTGATTGCACTTTTACTAATTTATCCCTGAATGAAACATCAATTACTATTTAGAGTCAAAAATCAAAATGATAATTTGGATAGTCCATTCGGTTGCGCAGCAATGGCAATGCATGACCTTTATAAATACAATAACTAGTAGCAGATGAAAGAGTCTATCACACTTGTTGAATGCCCAAGGGATGCTCTTCAAGGATATCCTAATCGGGTGTCTACAAAAGACAAAATCGCCTATTATCAAGCTTTACTCAAAGTGGGTTTTCACACCTTGGATTGTGGAAGTTTTGTTTCTCCCAAAGCCGTCCCTCAAATGGCAGATACGGCTGAAGTCATCAAAGGCTTGGATTGCTCCGAAACAAAAACAAAATTATTGACCATTGTCGCCAATGAACGAGGAGCAAAAGCAGCTGTATCGTTTGAAAACATACACTACCTAGGCTATCCTTTCTCCATTTCTGAAAACTTTCAGGTACGCAATACGGGAAAGACCATAAAAGAATCCATACCAATTTTAGAACGCATTGGAGCACTGGCACAAAAACATGAGAAAGAACTAGTAGTGTATCTCTCTATGGGGTTTGGAAATCCCTATGGCGACCCCTGGAATCCTGAGATTATTTTGCAATGGGTGGAGCAACTGGCAGCGATGGGGGTTCAACTATTTTCACTCTCAGACACGGTGGGTACTGCTCGAGTAGCTGATATTGAATTGTTGTTTACGCAACTCATTACACAGTATCCCAATTTTGAATTTGGTGCTCATTTCCATACCCATCCTAAACAATGGTTTGAAAAAGTGAATGCTGCCTTTCTTGCAGGCTGTCAGCGTTTTGATGGTACCGTAAAGGGTAGGGGAGGCTGTCCAATGGCACAAGATCAACTTATTGGAAACATGCCCACCGAAAAGCTTATTTCTTACCTAACAACTTACAACATGCTCCCCAAAAATTTTGACGTATTGGCTTTTGAAAGTGCGTACAACCACTCCCACACTATTTTTATTTAAAATTAATCTAAATAAACTTGCACAATTGATTTTCACATTTTAAATTTGCGGAATATTATTTATAATTAGTCTAAATAAATGTTCCGAAAAGGCAAATTTTTTCAAATTCTGGTAAGTTGTATCACATGTGCATCTGCTCTACATAGTCAAGAAAAAATTTTAGATAGTATTCAGCAATTAGATGAAATCATCCTTAAAGCCAATACTATTTTAGGAAACAAATACGTGGCTCAAAATCGCACAGGAGCTGCCTATTTTTTATCTACAGCCGACTTGAATAAGTTTGGTAATACGGATATCAACAGGGCGTTACAGTCGGTTCCTGGGGTAACCTTATACGAAGAGGATGGTTTTGGTTTACGGCCTAATATTTCACTTCGAGGGACTTCTCCTCAACGCAGTTCCAAGATCACGCTGATGGAAGATGGTGTTCTTATCGCTCCAGCTCCTTACAGCGCTCCAGCGGCTTATTATTTTCCTTCTATTGCGCGTATGGAAGCCGTAGAAATTTTAAAAGGAAGCAGTCAAATACAATACGGTCCATTTACTACAGGTGGGGCAATCAATATGGTTTCTACCTCCATTCCTGACTCGTTAAATATACGTTTGCGTTCTCGTTATGGAAGTTTTAATACGGGTCAAGTTTATGCCTCGGTGGGCCAATCCTCAGAGCGGATCGGTTACTTAATAGAATATCAAAACAACAAATCCAATGGGTTTAAAGAGTTGAATGAGGAGAATACAGGCTTTGATAGTTCTGATTTTATGGGGAAGCTTAGATATTCTTCTAGTAAGCAGGCTGTAGTACCCCAGTATGTTGAATTGAAATATCATTTTTATAATGAACGATCAAATGAAACCTATTTGGGGCTCTCTAAAACTGATTTTGATGCCACCCCCTTCCTGCGATACAAAGCCTCTCAAGAGGACCAAATGAATGCAGAACAGTCTCAATTCATGCTCACCCACGTGATAGATTTCTCCGATCAAACTAAAATCATAACCAATGCCTATCAAAATAATTTCTCAAGAAATTGGTACAAACTAGATGATGTGGTTTTTGAAGCTGAAAAACGAAGCTTAGCTTCTGTTGTAAATGATCCTCTGAGCTTTCCGAATCATTTTTCGATTTTAAAAGGAGAACAGGATACCGCCCAGGAAGCGTCTCTTTTAGTCAAAGCCAACAACCGAGTTTATACGGCTCGAGGTATTCAAACCAAGTTTGACTACCACTGGTATGATGCACAAGGCTTCTTTCACGATGTTGAAATTGGGGGACGCCTTCATTACGATGAGGAAGATCGGTTTCAATGGGAAGATGGATACAGTATCAATGCGGGAGCAATGACCTTGATCGCAAAGGGTCCTGAGGGTGCTCAAGGAAATCGAATCTCGAGTGCTCGTGCAGTAGCCGCCTATGTGTTGTATAAATACAAAAGAAATGCGCTAACGCTGACCCCTGGAATCCGTTTTGAAAAAATCGTTCTCCGTAGAAAGGATTATGGCAAATCTGATCCCAATCGAAATGGGAACTCATTGAGTACAAGAGTAAATAAAATCAATGCGTTTATTCCTGGAATAGGTTTTAACTACAACCTACCGATCAACTTTTCTGTTTTCGGTGGGATTCACAAAGGATTTTCACCTCCAGGAAGTGCCCCGGGGGAACGTGCAGAGGAAAGTGTGAATTACGAATTAGGAACGCGCTTTCATTTCGGTCGGTTACGCGGTGAATGGATTGGATATTTTAATAACTATTCAAACCTTTTGGGTTCTGACTTAGCAGCCAGCGGTGGTACAGGATCACTGGATCAGTTTAACGCAGGAGCAGTGGATGTAAGTGGTTTTGAGTTTTTATTAAACTACAACCTCCTAAATATTGAAGCCAAATTACAAATTCCTTTTTCGTTGTCTTATACCCTTACCAATGCAATTTTTAAAAGTGACTTTGGAAGTACCCAAGGCATTTGGGGAGAGGTCAGTACTGGCGACCGAGTTCCCTACATTCCCCAGCATCAATTGAATGTGGGAACAAGTTTGATCCACAAAGACTTTGAAATGAATTTCAACTTGAGATACAATGGGGCTTTTGATACCCAAGCTTCAAACAACGGAATTGGAAATACCCTTCCCATACCGGGCAACCTCGTAGTTGACCTGTCTGTCAAATATCCCATAACTCCCCAAGTCAACCTTACTGCGAATGCAATTAACCTCTTTAACAATGAGTATGCAGTGGCAAGAGTACCCGCAGGATTCCGTCCAGGCCACCCCTTTGGTATCTATGCTGGAATTGAAATACAATTATAAGTCTTAAATAGCTCAGTACGATTTTAATGAAAAGGTGCTGTAAGGGTTTTAAAAATCCTTATATTTGCATGCAATTAATTAGATATTAGTTGCTTATGATTCCCGACAAATTTTTTGGACAAGGTCTTACCTACGACGATGTACTCTTGGTCCCCGCCTATTCAGAAGTACTTCCTAGAGAAGTCTCGATCCAATCCCGTTTTAGTAGAAACATTCCTTTAAACATTCCTATGATTTCCGCAGCTATGGATACCGTTACGGAAAGTAAAATGGCAATTGCTATGGCTCGCGAAGGGGGAATTGGCGTATTGCATAAAAACATGACAATAGAAGAACAAGCAGATAAAGTTCGCCAAGTCAAACGATCTGAGTCGGGAATGATCCTTGATCCGGTTACCCTCCCAGAAACAGCTTTAGTAGCAGATGCCAATTCCAATATGAAACAATATAGAATTGGAGGAATTCCCATTGTGGATGAAGATAAAAAACTAATCGGAATTGTAACCAATCGGGATTTGCGTTTTGAGAAAAACAACAACCGCCCTTTGAAAGAGATCATGACCCATACCAATCTGATTACGGTAAAAGCGGGAACTTCCTTGCAAGACGCCGAAAAAATACTGCAGAATCACAAAATTGAAAAATTACCCGTTGTTGCGGACGATAACACACTCGTTGGACTCATTACTTTTCGTGATATAACCAAGCACACCAAAAAGCCTCATGCCAATAAAGATAAATATGGACGGTTACGCGTAGCTGCCGCTGTAGGGGTTACTGGGGATGTCTTGGATCGTGTGGATGCGCTTAATCAAGCTGGGGTCGACGCCGTTGTCATTGATACCGCACACGGACATAGCAAAGGAGTAGGAGAGGTCGTTAAAAAAGTTAAAAAGCAGTTTACAGAACTGGATGTAGTAGTTGGTAATATTGCGACCACCGCTGCAGCCAAATATCTTGTGTCACTCGGCGCAGATGCTGTCAAGGTAGGAATAGGTCCAGGATCCATATGCACTACCCGAGTTATCGCTGGGGTGGGTTACCCTCAGCTTTCCGCTATTATTGAAGTCCAGAAAGCTCTTGAGGGAACGGATGTACCGCTAATTGCAGATGGAGGGATTCGTTTTACTGGTGATATTCCTAAAGTCATTGCTGCAGGAGCGGATTCAGTTATGCTTGGCTCACTACTGGCAGGTACCCGGGAATCCCCTGGAGAAACAGTAATCTATGAAGG
>CAXGYE010000018.1:0-11071 GCA_964013865.1 uncultured Flavobacteriaceae bacterium | reverse complement strand
GCACCACAAATTTTATTACAAAGTAAAAGAAAATCAAATTCATAGGGGTCTAAAGCGACATCTCCTTCTGCAATGAGTTCTTTACTTTTATCTGCGCGTAGCTTGTTTATCTTTTTGACCTTAGCTACTATGTCTGAATCCTGGCGCATTTCCTCGGTAGTGATGTTTGGGGTAAAAGCAAATTCTGTGATCATCCCTGGAACGCAATTCATCTGTGCTCTAAAAAAGGGCATGTAGGCAGAATGAAGTACATCTTGCGAACGCATTTTAAAGATGATTTCCCTTCCCACGGGTAAATGCAATTCTTGCACTACGACATCGTCAAAACCGTTGGGATCTGTAGCGTCAATTCCCACCAGATTTCTTCCCTCAAAATCTTGAAGAAAACGTACGTTGGCATCACCCAACACTCCGTCGTCCCCTGCGTAGCGCGCTTTCCAATTGAACTGTTGTGCGTAGAGCTCCACCACCAAGGCTTCGTCATTTTCCTCTACCGTCATGATGTCTGTCCAGGTGTAAAGACCGTATAAGATCAGCCCGGCTAAAACAATTACAGGAATAATGGTCCAAATGGCTTCCAGTCGATCGTTATCTGCATAAAAAAGGGCTTTTTTTCCTTTTTCCCCGCGATACTTATAAGAGAAATAATGTAATAGGGCTTGGGTAATGGTTTGAACAAAAAAGATAATAGCAAAGGAAATCCACATCAAGTTGTCATACTCAGACCCGTGTTCAGAAGCGGCCTTGGGCAGCAATACATCACCATACATTACAAAAGAAAAGATGGTAATCCCATAGATAAAAAACAGAAAACCAAACATGAGTTTTCCATTCCAATTGTTGTCATCGTCATCCGCTACCTGAGTATATACTTTCTTTCCTTGCGAAAGCTCAAAAATCTTGGTCACTTGCCAAATTGCAATCGCAATTAGAATGAGAACAGAAAATATCAAAAGTACATTCATTTATCTTTTCGATTAAATTTACTAATAATGAAAACGTTCGCTTTCTCCCATATACGGGTCGCCTTTGGCAAGTAGCGGTGCTTTCGTTAATTCTTTAAATACTACAAATACAAAGAGCCCTAGGAAGAATAAAAAGCCTCCTATTTCTGCAGCTCCAATAAACCATTGGTCTCCAACTGCAGAGGGCATTATCATATTAAATACGTCCATATAATGTCCGAGGAGGATCACAATACCCGCCATAACAATGAAATAATTGATGCGTTTGTAATCGCTATTCATCAAAATCAGTAAGGGGAAAATGAAATTCATCACTACCATACCAAAGAACGGCAAGTTGTAGTCTTCTATACGCGTAATAAAATAAGTTACTTCTTCAGGAATATTGGAATACCAAATCAGCATAAACTGAGAGAACCACAAATAGGTCCAAAAAATGCTAATTCCAAACATGAATTTTCCAAGGTCATGGATATGACTGTCGTTTACAAACTCCAAATATCCTTTTGATTTTAGGTAAATGGTAATCAGCGCGATGGCTGTAATTCCAGAGACAAACATACTCGCAAAGACATACCATCCAAATAAGGTGCTGAACCAGTGCGGGTCGATGGACATAATCCAGTCCCAGGCCATAATGGATTCGGTTACAATATAAAACACCAAGAAGCCTGCAGAAATTCTAAAATTCTTTTTGTGATTAGATATGTCTCTCGATATGTCTTGCGCCAAAGAAAATTTTCTAGAAAAAAAGCGATATAGACTCCATCCTGCAAGGAAGAAAACGGCTCTTGCCAAAAAGAAAGGGGTGTTTAAATAGCCTGTTTTTCCAGCGATCAATTTGTCATGCGCCACTACCTCAGGATCCATCCAAATAAAGAGATGATTCAAATGCATAGAAGAGAGTGCAAGAAGCACAATAACGATAATCCCCCCCGGCAATAAATAGGAAGTAATTCCTTCCATCACCCTGTAAAGCACAGGAGACCAACCGGCTTGGGCTGCGCGCTGAATTGCGTAGAACGCCAATACACCTAGTGAAATCATAAAGAAGAAAAACGCTGCTACATAAATGGCTGCCCAAGGTTTGTTTGCTAATTGATGAAATACATGCTCGTCGTGTTCTGCTTCGTGTCCCTCCTCGCCATGAGAGGCTGCTGCATTGTGATCTGATTCCTCAGCACCGTGCGTATCTTCCTGATGCGCCGAAGTAGTTTCGTGTGCTGCAGAACTGGTATCGCCGTGGTCGTCTCCATGACCCTCATCGTGGCTTGCCACCATTGCTTTGGATTCTTCGATCGTAGCGGGAGCACTTAAAAATCCATAAGTCAAACCTAAAAAACCAACAACCATAAAGGCGATAGCTAGATTTCTAAGTTTATTTGGAAAGGTATACATCATCGGATTTTCCATAAATTATTTAACAAGCTTACTTCTTAATTCCATCACGTGCTGTGCAATTTGCCAACGCTCTTCTGCGTTTACTTGGCCCGCATGTGAGCCCATAGCGTTTTTACCATACATCAATACGTGGTAAATACTTCCAGGCGTAATTTCTCGATCGGCATAACTCGGTACACCTAAAAACTTTTCGCGGGTCATCAAAATACCTTGGCCGTCCCCTTTATTTCCATGACACACGGCACAATAAATTCCATAAAGCTCTTTTCCGTTTGCAGCATGTGCATCGGTGATTTCCAATGGAGAGGTCAAACTAGCTTTTGCCGCTTCGTAGCCTTCGTTGGTATCGGGATAATCATACGGTTCCCATCCTCTGGCAATCGAACCTTCCACAGGAATTTGGGCTTCAATACCATTGGCAAAAGCATCAGAATCTGCATAAGTTTCGTATCCTACAGGTTCGTACATATTGGGAAAGTATTGGTAATTGGGTCGAGAAGGGTCTGCACAAGACTGAACTCCCAAAGCCATCACAATACTCGCTAAAAGAACTTTATACTTCATCTATTCTTGCTTTTCAATAATGGAAATATCGATTGCTCCAGACTTATTTAAAAGACTTGTCAAGGCTTTTTCATCGTCGTGGTATTCGATTTCTACTAAAAATTTATCATCCGTCGTAAGCGGATTAGGATTTTCTGCTTTCTTAAAAGGCCAAAGTTTACTTCTCATATAGAAGGTAATCACCATAAGGTGGGCAGCAAAAAATACGGTCATCTCAAACATAATCGGCACAAAAGCAGGCATGTTTTCCAAGTAAGAAAAACTAGGCTTTCCTCCAATGTTTTGTGGCCAGTCTTCAATCATGATAAAATTCATCATGGCAACAGCAACACAAAGGCCTATACAACCATAGATAAAAGCCATAATGGCGATACGCGTGTCTTCAAGACCTAACGCTTTGTCCAAGCCGTGTACTGGAAAAGGGGTGTAAACCTCTTCGATGTGGTGTTTCTCTGAACGAATCGTTTTGACTGCGCTCAGTAGCACGTCGTCGTCGTCGTAAAGTGCGTGTACTACTCGATTACTACTCATTGTTACCGTCTCTTAATTTTTTGTACTTCTCTCCAGAAGACTTTAAAATGGTTTTTACCTCTGCCTGTGCAATCACAGGGAAGGTACGTGCATACAATAGGAAGAGGACAAAAAAGAATCCAATTGTTCCTATGAAAATTCCGATATCTACAAATGTGGGAGAGAACATCGTCCATGAAGAGGGAAGATAATCTCGGTGTAATGAAGTTACGATAATCACGAAACGCTCAAACCACATTCCAATGTTTACTACAATGGAGATAATAAAGGAGAACATAATACTGGTTCTCAATTTTTTAAACCACATGAATTGAGGAGAAAATACGTTACAGGTCATCATGGACCAATAAGCCCACCAGTAGGGACCTGTTGCTCGGTTCAAGAAGGCGTATTGTTCGTATTCTACTCCAGAATACCAGGCGATGAAAAGCTCTGTGATGTAGGCAACCCCTACAATGGAACCAGTGATCATGATGACAATATTCATCAACTCAATATGCTGTACGGTAATGTAGTTTTCCAAATTGGAAACTTTTCTCATAATAATCAGTAGGGTGTTTACCATGGCAAAGCCCGAGAAGATGGCCCCTGCTACAAAGTAAGGTGGGAAAATCGTGGTGTGCCACCCAGGAATAACAGACGTTGCAAAGTCAAAGGATACAATGGTGTGTACGGAAAGTACAAGAGGTGTTGCTAAACCAGCAAGTACTAAGGACACCTCTTCAAAACGTTGCCAATCCTTGGCACGTCCAGACCAACCAAAGCTCAAAAGGCTATAGATTTTCTTTTGGAAAGGCAATACTGCACGGTCGCGAATCATCGCAAAATCTGGTAGCAAACCCGTCCACCAAAAGACAAGGGATACCGAGAGATACGTTGAAATTGCAAATACATCCCAAAGCAAGGGGGAATTGAAGTTGACCCATAGGGATCCAAATCCGTTGGGAATAGGAAGTACCCAATAGGCCAGCCACGGACGACCCATGTGTATAATAGGGAACAATCCCGCTTGTATAACAGAAAAAATAGTCATGGCTTCCGCAGAACGGTTAATCGCCATACGCCATTTCTGTCTAAATAAAAGCAATACCGCAGAAATCAAAGTTCCTGCGTGTCCAATACCTACCCACCATACAAAGTTGGTGATATCCCATGCCCAACCTACAGTTTTATTCAGACCCCAAGTTCCAATCCCTGTTGAAATGGTATAAATGATACAACCCACACCCCAAAGGAAAGCCGTTAATGCAATTCCAAAAACAATCCACCACTGTTTGTTGGCCGTTCCTTCTACAGGAGCAGCAACGTCCACAGTGACATCGTGGTAGGATTTGTCTCCGGTGACAAGTGGTTTTCTAATAGGTGCTTCGTAATGCGATGCCATATTCTGTTATTCTAAACGGTGTTATACCTCTTCTGTATTTCTAACTTTTACTTGATACATTACATTGGGTTTCGTCCCTACATGTTCCAACAAATGGTACATACGTTCGTCCTCGTGCAATGCTGCAACTTTACTTTCTTTATCGTTGATATCTCCAAAGACCATTGCTCCCGTAGTACAGGCGTTAGAACAAGCTGTTTGGAACTTTCCGTCTGTTATTTCTTCTCCTTTGAGTTTGGCATCCAAGATGGTTTTTTGGGTCATTTGGATACACATGGAACATTTTTCCATCACCCCTCTGGAACGAACTACCACATCAGGATTTAAAACCATACGTCCTAAATCATTGTTCATGTGGTAATCAAACTCATCGTTTTTGTTGTACAAGAACCAGTTGAATCTTCTTACTTTATAGGGACAGTTATTTGCGCAATAACGAGTTCCCACACATCGGTTATACGCCATGTGATTTTGTCCTTGTCTCCCGTGTGAAGAGGCTGCTACTGGGCATACCGTCTCACAAGGAGCATGGTTGCAATGCTGACACATCACGGGTTGGAAAGCGACTTGAGGGTTTTCCGCGGCTTGCTCCATTTCTCCAAAAGTACTCAGCGAATCGCCGATACCTGAGATGGCTTCTTTTGTTTTGTTATCTCCTTCAAATGAAGTTGCAGAAGAATAGTACCGGTCAATACGTAACCAGTGCATATCTCGTGACTTACGCACCTCTCTTTTACCCACTACAGGAACATTATTCTCTGCGTGACAAGCGATGACACAAGCCCCACACCCTGTACAAGAATTGAGGTCAATAGATAGGTTGAAGTGATGCCCCACAGAACGATCAAATTCTTGCCACATATCCACTTCTGGAGAAGTCACATCAAATTCCATGTGATTTTTAGAGACTTGAGGTATGGGGTTCCAGTATTTTTTGTCTTTTGTATTAAATACTTCCAAAGTGGTTTCTTTAACAATATCCCCCCTCCCCATCAAGGTGTTGTGTAACTGTACACAAGCAAATTCGTGTTCGCCCTCTGCGGCAGTTATTTCTACAGCTTGAACTTTATTGAAATCGTTGTAAAGTGCATAGGCATTTACACCTGTTTGCATTTCATCTTTCAAGCCCATCCGTTCTCCATATCCAAAGGATAATCCGACAGTTCCTTTAGCTTGACCCGGTTGAACAATCACTGGAACTTTAAGTCGGGTCCCGTTTGCAGTAACCGTAGCATAGCTTCCGTTTAAAGCTCCATTGGAGGTATTCGTGTTTTTCAGTCCGAGGGCCTTTGCATCGGCGTGCGAAATTGTGAGGTAGTTGTCCCAACTCACTCGAGTGATGGGATCGGGAAATTCTTGTAGCCAAGGATTGTTTGCCTGCTGACCATCTCCCATTCCTGTTTTGGTATACAGTACCAAACTCATTGCAGGTGCTGTAGCAGTTCGCAGTGAACTTAAATCTATTTCACTAAAGTCTGGTGCTTCGTATTCATACCTAGAACCTGTAGAAAAATAACCATCGTGAAGTGTTTTACTCCAAGAGCTCCCTCCTAGTATAGTAGCATTCCAATGTGCTTTAATGGCATCGTAGTATTTTGTGTTTTTCCCAGACAAACGCAAGAGGACATCTTGGAACTGTTGCGTATCAAACAGGGGACGAATGGTGGGTTGTGCTAAAGCAAAATCCCCTTCCTGAAGTTCATAATCTCCCCAAGATTCCAGATAATGAGGTGTCGCAGCAACAAATTGAGAAGCCGCAGCCGTTTCATCTATTTTAGAAGTAAAGGATAAGGATAATTCCAGATTTTTGATTGCTTCGTTTAGAGCAGCGCCTTGAGCTGTGGTGAACACAGGATTTACACCAACAGTGATCAATCCTTTGACGCTCCCGTCCAAAATACCTTCCATCGCAGAATCAACCTCACTTACATTTCCTTGACGGATCAACTTGGGTTGTTCAGGCTGAAATGCGTTACTTTTTAAGAGCGTATTGATTGCCAAAACGGCTTGTTGCGCTGTTTCATCATCCATTCCTGTAACTACTACCCCATCGGTGCCTGATGACTGCAATCGCATTGCTGCTTTTTCGGTTGCTTTCTTTAAGGCTTCAGGTAAACTTGTAGCAGCATTCGATCCGCTTAAAATATCGTACAGATAAGCTAGTATCCTTTTTTGATCGGCGGGTGTACAGGGAATTCGGTGGTCTGCATTGGCCCCAGTTAGGGACATGTTGGACTCAAATTGCATATGCCAAGACATGTGTCCTTCGCCGTGGTGTTTTGAAGGAGCTTTGGCTTGTGCATAGCCTTTCGCATAGCCTCCACCTTGCCAATCTCCTAAAAAGTCCGCATCGATACCTACTACCGTTTTGGCTTTTGAAAAGTCGTAAGCGGCCAGACCTCGAGTTCCATAGTGCTTTTCAAAAGCATTTAAGGCCGCATCCGAGGAGATGGTATCATAAATGACGTGCTTTACATTTGGAAAAACAGCAATAAAATCATTGATAATTTTTTCAGTAGTAGGACTTGCCAGTGTCGGAGTCATCAGGACTACTTCCTTATCGGTTGCCGCTAAAGCTTTTAGCAAAGCCCCCATTTGAAGATATAAATCCTCCCACGAAATGTCTTGTCCACCAGCTGTAGGTCCTTGTAGACGAAGCGTATCGTATAAAGAAAGTACAGAAGCGTGCACTCTGGCATTGGCAATTCCTAAGGCGGGCGCCTCGGGGTTGCTTTCTACTTTTATAGGTCTTCCTTCTCTAGTTTTGATTAAAACACTTCCAAAGTCAAAGCCGTTAGCAATAGTCGTTGCGTAATAGTTGGCTACTCCAGGTCGAATTTGTTCGGGCTGGACGACATAAGGAACGGATTTGATAACAGGTCCTTCACAAGCAGCTAGCGTAGCTGCAGCTGTACTAAACCCTACATATTTTAAGAAATCACGACGGGATGTGTTACTTTCTTCAAGTGTTTTTTCATCACTCAAAAAGTCTTCTGGAAGTTTGGAAACAAATTCATTCTGTTCCAACTTTTTTATTTCCTCGTTTGAAGAGTCCAGTTGATCAATTGTTTTCCAGTATGTTTTGTTTGAAGCCATATGTTTTTCTTGATCGCCTTTTAATAGTGACACTTTCCACATTCTAAACCACCCATTTGGGCGACTGTTAATTTTTCTACACCGTACTTTTTGGAGAGGGCTTCGTGAATCTTAGAGTAGTACTCGTTACTTTCAACTTTCACGTTGGTTTCTCGATGACAGTTGATACACCACCCCATTGTCAAGGGAGAATATTGGTACATGATTTCCATTTCCTCCACAGGGCCGTGACATTTCTGACACGCAATCTCTCCGACTTGGACGTGTTGTGCGTGATTGAAATAAACAAAATCAGGCAAGTTGTGAATTCGAACCCACTTTACGGGTTGTGTCTCTCCAGTATAGCGTTGGTTTTCTTCATCCCAACCCACAGCTGCATAAAGTTTTTTAATTTCTTTGGTGTAAAAGTCTTTGGTATATCCGTTCTCTAAATCTTCTTCCCCGTTGTATTCTGCAATGTTTTGGTGACAGTTCATACACACGTTTAACGAAGGAATCCCCGAGTGTTTCGAAACACGGGCGGAGGAATGACAATACTTACATTCAATTTGGTTTGCTCCTGCGTGTATCTTGTGAGAATAGTGGATGGGTTGGACAGGCATGTACCCCTGATCTACCCCTACTTGCATAAAATAGCCGTAAACAAAATAAGCACTACTCAACAACAACAAGACTACAGAAGTCATCACCAAGAATTGATTTTGGACAAAAGCCATCCAAATTGGTGTTCGCTTCGGTTTTGCTTCGGGTTGAATGTCTACTCCACTCAATTTGGCAATGCGCATCAATGTTTTTTGCACTAAGAAGAGCATCACTACCAAAATGGCAAACACAAGTGCTAAAGCCAATAAAATGATTGAATTGCTTACCCCTGTACCAGATGCCTGTACAGGTGCTGCCTGGGCTCCCGCCGCTGCTACTGGAGCAGGTGGGGTATAGTCCGTATACGAAATGATGTTGTCGATGTCCTCGTTTGATAGTTGTGGAAACGAAGTCATTACCGACCCATTATATTCTTCGTAGATGGCCACAGCTTGAGCATCACCAGATTTGACCATGGCGGTGCTGTTTTTTATCCAACTGTACAACCACTCCTTGTCATACTTCGCAGAAACACCCTTCAAAGCTGGACCTACGGCGCGTTTGTTCAGTTTATGACAAGCCGCACAATTGGCATTAAAAAGCTTTTTTCCAGCAGCTACTGCAGCATCATCTTGAGCAAACAACCCTGAAGTTGAAGAGAGGCTTATGATTATTATTAAAGATAAAAAATAGGATTTGATGTGTTTATCGTATGCAATCCTAATTGTAGAATATAAGTTCTTCACTAAAGTCTGTATCTAAAATCCGTAACAAAAATACTGCATAGAAAGTTTATTACTAAGCATAGAAATTAAGAATTTACTAATTTATATTGATTCTAAATAAACCCGGACTTTTGTTAAATTAGTCGTTACACAATGGAATTTTTTGTTTTTTTGTTTTATGAAAAATAACCCTCGGAAGACCACTGTTTTATTGCTTTTTTTAATCACATGCACCTCAGGATTTTCGCAATATGGAAATTTAAAGATTAAACAAGACACGGTGGTGAATCGTCTTGTTCAAAAAAAGATTGAATTGGACAAACAACGTTATGAAACGACCTATTTTACCTTGCAATTGTATTACGGAAATCTCACTACTGCCAATGAGATTTTAGAACAATCTAAGGAAACCTTTCCACACATCCCTGTGGAATTGAGTTTTGAAACTCCGAATTACAAAGTTCAGGCAGGAAGATTTAAAGAGAAGTTGATCGGATTGAAAACCTTGGATACGGTAAAGAAAACCTTTCCTTCAGCATTCCTTTTAAATCGGAAAGAATCAGAGTGATTTTTTAACTGCAACTTCTTGGAAACATTCCAAAACATCTTCGATTTTAATGTCGTTGTAGTTTTTGATTTGTAATCCACAATCATATCCCTTAGCCACTTCTTTGACATCGTCCTTGAAGCGTTTCAGAGAAACGAGTTCTCCACTGAATACCACGACCCCTTCTCTGATAATTCGAATACCCGAATTTCTGAAAATTTTTCCTGAGGTGACCATACACCCTGCAATTGTTCCCACTTTTGAGATTTTAAAGGTCTCGCGTATTTCAACAGTCCCTGTTACTTCCTCTTTTATCTCAGGAGAGAGCAACCCTTCCATGGCATCTTTAACATCATTGATGGCATCGTAGATGATGGAATAGGATCGGATATCGATTTCTTCTTTTTCTGCAATGGCTCGAGCGTTGCCCATAGGACGAACATTAAAGCCGATTACAATGGCATCTGAGGCAGAAGCCAGTAGGACATCTGATTCGGTGATGGCTCCGACTCCTTTGTGAATGATATTGACTTCGATTTCTCCTGTAGAAAGTTTTTGAAGCGAATCTGTCAATGCCTCCACAGAACCGTCTACGTCTCCTTTTAGGATAATGTTGAGCTCTTTGAATTCCCCTAATGCAATTCGTCTTCCTATTTCATCTAGGGTGATATGACGTTGCGTTCGCACGCTTTGTTCTCGAACAAGTTGCGTTCTTTTGGCGGCAATTTGTTTTGCTTCTCTTTCGTCTTCTAAGACTTGGAAGGTGTCTCCAGCCTGAGGCGCTCCGTCTAATCCTAGGATTGAGACAGGCGTGGCGGGTAGAGCTTGATCTAGACTTACTCCGCGTTCATTAAAAATTGCTTTTACCTTACCGCTTTGTTTTCCAGCAAGGATGTAATCCCCCATTTTGAGTGTTCCGTTTTGAACCAAAATAGTAGACACATAGCCCCGTCCTTTGTCTAAAAAGGCTTCCACTACGGTTCCTTTCGCTTTTCTGTTGGGGTTTGCTTTTAGTTCTAATAATTCAGCTTCCAAAAGCACCTTTTCTAAAAGTTCATTTACTCCTGAACCCTGAAGGGCAGAAATGTCTTGGGACTGCACTTTCCCTCCCCAGTCTTCAACCATCAGATTCATTCCTGCTAAAGCCTCCTTAATTTTATCGGGATTGGCGTTGGGTTTATCTATTTTATTGATCGCAAAAACGATGGGCACTCCAGCGGCCTGAGCGTGGCTGATGGCCTCTTTGGTTTGTGGCATAATGTCGTCGTCTGCAGCC
>CAXGYE010000017.1:0-11332 GCA_964013865.1 uncultured Flavobacteriaceae bacterium | reverse complement strand
GTAACCGAGCTACAAATTTTTTAAAAGAAGCATTAAAAAGAACGATCGAGACCCCTTTACTAGCTCCAGAAATTATTAGCATTTCCCAATTTATAGAAGAACTTTCAGGAGTCCAACTCTCATCTAAAGTTGATCTGTTGTATGCAATGTATGAGGTTTATAAAGAGCAAACACCAAGAGAGGAGATAGAGTCATTTCACCAATTTTTCGGTTGGGGAGCCACCCTGCTGGAGGAGTTTAATGAAATCGATGCCCAATTAGTCAATGCAACAGAACTTTTTGGCTTTATGACTGCTCTGAGCGATATTGAAAAGTGGGGTGACCCGCATAAAGGAGATTTAAGTAAACGACACTATAAAATCCAGGAGCGGTATTCGCTTTATTACAAGAAACTATATAAGAAGTTACTTCAAAGGGGTAGCGGTTATTCCGGCTTACGTCTGAGAGAGGCAGTACAAAACTTAACTTTTTACACCCAACAAGAACAGTCGAAACATTTTTTTGTGGGGTTTAATGCATTGACTAAAGCAGAGGAAACAATAATTCAAGAACTTCTAGCCGAGGGTAAAGCAGAAATTATTTGGGATTTGGATCAAACTTTTTACCAAGATGCTTATCACAGTGCAGGACATTATATAAGAACTTATCAAAAAGATTGGAAGGTCCTAAAAAAAGAAGCTGACCCCGAGTTTACAGATTGGTTTTCAAAACCCAAAGAATTCGAAATAATTAGTGCTGCAAAAAACAGCATCCAAGCAAAAATTGCAATTCAGATTGCAAAAGAATTGGATGAAGAAAACCCCAATGGTTCTACTGTGGTGGTTTTGGGAGACGAAAATCTATTGCTTCCTACCCTTTCGGTCTTGCCAGAAAAATTACTGTCCTGGAATGTTACCATGGGATATCCATTAAAGGATACGGCCCTTTTCGGATTTTTTAAACACTATTTCGATTTACAAAAAAGCCTAAGTAACTCTGGTTTTCCTAAACGTCAAGTGTATGAATTTTTTCAAATTCAAGCCACCCAAGTATTTTTTCAGGATTCCAAGTCACAATTGGGTAATTGGTTGGAGAACCTTAATCAGAATTTTATTAGCGCTACAGAATTAGGTGCTAAAGGTGAGTTTGAAGCTCTTGTTTTTGGCCCTTTTGAAACGGTAACTTCATTTATACAACGACTATTAAAAATTACAAATGTTTTAAAAGAGCGCTACCTCAAAAAAAAGAATGAATCTTTTCAGATTCAAGTATGTGACAGTTTTCTTACCCTATTTGAATTGATTGCTGAGCGACATCAAGAGTTTCAGTTTATCAAATCTCTTAGGGATTTTGAAATGATTTTTGAAACCCTGGCTGGTGAAAAAAAGTTTGATTTTACAGGTGATGCTTTTAATGGAGTCCAGATTATGGGACTTTTAGAAACCCGACTTTTAGATTTTGAAAATGTTATTATTACCAATGTTAACGAAGGAATTTTACCTTTTGGGAAGACGCCCTTTTCTTGGATTCCTTTTGATGTAAGAAAAAAGTTTGGGATGAACACTTTTATTGAGCAAGATCATTTGTATGCCTACCATTTTTTCCGTTTGTTACAACGTGCAAAAAAAGTGTTTCTACTTTATAACTCCGCTGCGGAAGGTCTTTTTTCTGGTGAACGCAGTCGCTTTTTGGTACAGCTGGAATATTTCAAACACCCTTCCCATCACCTTGCTTTAAAGCAAGTAGTAATTCCCGTCCCAAAATTAGACCACAAACCAAAGAAAGTGATAAAGACAGATGCCATTCTTGTGCATTTGGAACAAGTAGGACTAGAGGGGTTCTCACCCTCCTCTCTCAGCCAATATATACGAAACCCGTATCACTTTTACGAGCAAAGGATGCTAAAAATTCAGCCTGTAAAAGAAGGTTACGAAGAGCAGCTTAGCGCAATGGAAAAAGGGACAATCATGCATGAGGTATTGGAACAACTCTATAAACCCTACCTCATGACAACCATGAGGGAATCTAATTATGACCAAATGTTGGAAAAACTTCCAGAAACATTAGCAACTAATTTTAGATTTGGAACAAAAAGCGAAGAGAAGAAAACAGGTAAAAATTTATTGATTTATCAAGTAATGGAGGCCGTACTTCAACAATTTTTAAGTTCTGAAAAAAAACAAGTAGCAGAGGGAAATCGAATTCAAATTGTTGGATTGGAACAAGAGTTTCTAAAATCCATAGCGGTCAAAACTATTGGTAGAAACATCTGCTTAAGAGGAACCGTAGATCGTATAGACCGTTATAACGGCACCTTGCGCTTTGTGGATTATAAAACAGGAAATATTACTGCAACAGATTTAGCCTTTACTAATTGGGAAGAGGTCCGTACGATGCCAAAAAAAGGTGCCTTATTTCAAGTTTTACTCTATGCTTACGTTTTAAAAACCGACTTTAACGAGGAAGCTATTGCTGGTGTAATTCCCTTAAAGACTTTTAATAACGAGTTCCTTGCTGTTTCTCAGAAAGAAAACATTAGAAAAAAGCATCTTTTGCGACTCGGGGACGAGGTATTGAATACTTTTGAAAAAGAACTTTTTGCGTTGCTCAAAGAAATTTTCGATCCTGAGCTCCCTTTTGAGGAAAAGTAGAACTCAAACAAGGCACCTCTTTTCATTTAAAAAAGTAGATTTGTTCAATTTTTATACTTTTACATTAAATAAGAATTTATGCTTACTATATAAATGGCAATAGAAGACGATTTTGACGAATTAGACACCAATAAGGACGGATACCTATCTAAGAAAGAATTTAAAAAAGCTAAAAAACCTTCAGGAATTGAAAAGGAAAAGCTCAACTGGTTTCTTAGATTAATAACCTTAGGAGATCGTTTCGATATTCGAGATTTTTGGGACCGACTGAAAAAGTCAGTTGTAGAATTTGTCATTTTAGTGTTTGGTGTAACAGTTTCCTTTGGAATAGAACAACAGGGAGGGGAGTCAGATAATCGAGCGGATGGGATTGAAAATTTAGTCAATTTAAGAGAGGAAATTGACAAAATGATTGATTATACTGAAGTTTACATTGAGCAAATTGATTGGGTTACTGAAATGTATCAGAAACAGTACGAAAAATGGGACATTGACAATGATAGCGTTTTTATTGATTTTATGGAGGACGATGGTGAGCCTGATGGGAAATACTATTTTGCACCCATGGGGATGTACCCCAACAGGGATCCGTTTGATCCGACTCGAGTAAGTTTTGATGCCATAAAATTAGATGGAACATTTCGTTTACTCCCCAAGGAGATAGGGCTCAAAATCACCAATATTTACGACGGAACGGAACTCAAATATTTAATTGAAAACACAGGTGAAAAAGAAGAGCGCTACGTGAACCAGTTTAAAGACCGAGTGTCTAACAAATGGGTTAACGACTTACCCTGGGTAAATCTAGATTATAACCAATTTTGGATTCAAAATAGGGAATACATTCAACAAGACAAGTTTGTAAAATATAATCTTTACAAAAGAATCGATCTTTGGCAATGGAGTATTAAAGAACAGTTGCAGTTATATAGATCTTCATTAGTTGAAGGCACGGAAATGTTAGATTCCGTAATTGAAGTCCGAAACAGTGAAATCGAGTTTATTTGGTGGGTGCTCAATCCGAAATAGAAGCAGAAATTAAATCAGCAACTAATTTTCCAGAAATTAATGCAGGAGGTACTCCTGGTCCCGGCACAGTGAGTTGTCCAGTAAAGTACAAGTTTTTCACTTTTTTACTTTTGAGCTTCGGTCTCAGAAACGCTGTTTGTAGTAGCGTGTTTGCCAAACCATAGGCGTTTCCTTTGTAGGAATTATAGTCCTCAATAAAATCAGTTACACAAAAAGATTCACAAAAGAGCATCTGCTCCTTAATCGGTTGTTTGGTCAACTTTTCCATTCGATCTAATACCAGATTTAAATAGTGCTCTCTCAATTCGGGAGTGTCTTCAATACCCGGTGCAATAGGGATTAGTAAAAAACACGCCTCTTTCCCTTTGGGTGCCATCGTTGGATCGGACATCGATGGGAAATTAGCATAAAACAAGGGGTTCTCTGGCCATTTGGGTTGGTCGTAAATGGCTTGTGCATGCAGGTCAAAGTCAACATCGAAAAACAAGGTATGATGGGATACATTTTTCACTTTCTGGTTTAACCCGATATAAAACAAAAGTGACGAAGGTGCAAAGACTTTTTTATCCCAATAGGATTCGCTATAAACCCTGTATTTAGGATCCAACAGCGTTTCAGAATGATGATAATCTGCCCCTGAAAGGACAATATCCGCAGTGATGGCCTCTCCGTTAACTACAATTCCGTTGGCTTTTCCAGACGCATCCACGGTAATTTTTTCTACAGCGGCATCCGTATGGAAATGGACTCCAAGGGACTCTCCCAAAGCCACCATTGCTAATACAATACTGTACATTCCGTTTTCTGGATGCCAAGTACCTAATCCAAAATCCGCAAAGTTCATGAAATTGTAAAAGGAAGGGGTATTGGAGGGTTTTGCTCCTAGAAATAGCACGGGAAACTGTAAAATTTGTCGGAGTTTGGGACTTTTAAAGTCTTTGTAAACGTCTCTTTTGATATTACTCAGAAAATACTTGATCTTCTTTACTGTCACTGGGGTGACAAGCTCTAGAGGTGAAATGCCAGGCCGATAGACCAAGTCCTGAATTGCAATCTCATAATTTTCTTTGGCAAGTTCAATAAAGCGTTTTAGTTTTTTGCTACTCCCCTTTTCTTCGTTTTCAAAAACAGTGTAGATTTTTTCTAAGGAATCTCCAATAGCAATGCTTTCATTTTCTCCAAAAACTACCTGATAACCTGGGTCGAGGCGTTCCAATTGGTAAAAGTCTTTTGTCGTTTTTCCAAAATCATTGTAAAATGATTCAAAAACATCTGGCATCCAATACCAAGAAGGTCCCATATCAAAAGTAAATCCGTCTTTTTTTAATTGACGAGCCCTACCTCCTAAGGTTTGATTTTTTTCGTATACGTGAACTTCAAAATCTTTTTGAGCCAAATAGGATGCGGCGGACAGGGAAGAAAACCCTGAGCCTACAATAACAATTTTTCTTTTCATCTGTTTTTTTTAATACCGTTTTCTCGGGTAGACAGAGGAAACATCCAAGCAATCACACATTAAAGTATAAAAAACGCATACTGGGATATTTCATAGCAGTACAAAGATATTATAAAAAGAAGCGGTAAAAAACGATTTGTAAGAAAGGATGCTTTATTCTTTATGTGCCGCCCACGCTACACCTCTTGTGATCAAGCTCCACACTTCAGGGATTTCATAATCTTCTTTGGAATGACCGATGGAATTGTAAAATACACGCCCCTTTCCGAAAGGTTTTCTCCACACCACTGGAACAACCACTCCTTCAATCCAAGCATCATGAGCTCCAGAAAATTTGGTCGTGGCTAATACTTCCAAAGCTGGATCTACGTGCATATAATATTGTTCCGAATGGAGTGTAAAATTTTTAATATTCCTAGTAATTGGATCTTCTTTTGACCCTATTTCTACAGTATAAGTCACCTGACCTCCTGGGTGTTTCACAAATTGACCTCCTACCATATACTGGTATTCGGTATTGTCTCTAAAGGAGTCGCCTAAACCTCCGTGGCAGCCAGCTAAACCCACTCCTGAGGCAATCGCTTTGATCAGACCTTGTGATTCTTTTTTGGTCATTTTATTCATTGTTATGTGTTGAATAATCAAATCCAATTCTTGCATCACCGAAGTGTTTTTGTAAATAGCAGTTCCTTTTTCCAGACGTACCACAGCCTGCTGGTCCTCTAACCACGAAGTAATCTTTTTAGCAAATATTTCAGGTCGATGTCCTTCCCAACCTCCATAAACAACTAGCACATTTTTACCTTCTAGGCTTGGAAGTTCGTCTTGTGAAAAACAGAAGTTAATAAAAAGGAGGAGGAAAAATAAAGAGATGTTGGGCTTGACCATTGTTGATTTTTAGGTCAAGATAATCAATTTATCTTTTTTTAAGATCGGTATTTTCTTTGAATAGAAAAACTGCTTTTAAGTGCGGAAATACAAAAGGTCCAATTTCAGTAAAAAGAGGATCTCCATACTATTTATCTGGAGGTAGTGGCACACTCTAAATTACCAATCATGGATCACCAAAATGATTAAACTTAGTTTCTTTATTAAGTAAAAAAATAGTGTAGCACAGAAAAAAGCCCTCCACTAGGTAAAATGAGGTAAAAAAAAGACTTTTATATAAATTTCAGTATTCTCGCGAAGTTTTTTGTTCATTAAAGAATTTAGTCAATCCGCTTATAATAAGGTATTTATAAAAAAGTAGCCAAAATAAGTTAAACAGTTGTTCTATAAAAATAGAAAATAGTTCAACAAAAATTAGTTTGTATAGCTTTTTATATGTATTTTTAAACAAGTTTAAATTCAATTTGGTTTCAAAACGTCTCTGTTGATTACTTCCATTAGTCAAATTCTAAAATCCTAATCAGAGACGTTTTTTCTTTTTTCTCCTTAAAAACACTACCTTTAATATAGATACAGTATTTATACACTTAGGTTAATGACACAGGTGACTACGCTCACGCTTTTTTCTTTTAAAACCAACAAATTCTGGGCTTTCCAACAGATGGGTGTAGCCCCTCTGCGATTAAAAAATATCGAAGGCTTAAAATTTTATAAGTTTTTAGGAACAGGAGGGGGGCAGGGATTTAGCCTTCGCCCCGATTTTTCTACTTATGCTTTTTTGGGTGTATGGGAGGAGCTCTCCTTCTATCAGAATTGTCTTCAAAAGCACCCCATTTTCAAAGCTTACCAAGAAAAAGCAACAAGCCAGAGGGATCTGATTTTAAACGCCGTAAAAAGCCACGGTAAGTGGAGTGGGCAAAACCCTTTTAAAACAAAACCGATTTTAGAAGCCAAGGGAAATCACAAAGCGGTGGTAATTACTCGCGCTACACTTCATTGGAATCGCCTGTTTTCTTTCTGGAGAGCAGTTCCTGCTGCCAGTAAAGCCATAGAAACAGCCCAAGGGGTTCAGTATTACAAAGGCATCGGAGAGTGGCCTTTTATCCAACAAGCCACAATAAGCATTTGGGATGATTTTGAGGCCGTCAACACTTTTGCCTACAAAGATCGCGCCCATGCGGATATTGTAAAAAAAACCAAACAGATGAACTGGTACAAAGAAGATCTCTTTACCCGATTTCACTTAATTTCAGACACTACAAAATCTCTAGATTCATGAAAAAAGCAATCGTTGTGGGTGCTGGAGTTGCTGGATTGGCTAGTAGTATTCGCTTAGCCATTAAAGGCTATCAGGTACAAGTTTTTGAACAAAATTCCTATCCGGGAGGAAAACTAGCTACCTTCAGTCTCCAGGGCTATCGATTTGACGCAGGCCCCTCTTTATTTACGATGCCTCATTTTGTAACTGAACTTTTTGAATTGGCGGGGGAGTCTGCAGCAGAACACTTTGAGTTTTCAAAAAAGGAAGTGGCGTGCACCTATTTTTGGCAAGACGGCACCGAGTTTACAGCCTATTCAGATCGAAAACAATTTATTAAACAAGCCCATCAAACCTTTGGCGAGCCTGAGGAAAATATAGAGCGCTACTTCAACAGAGCAAAAAAGAAATATGAGCTTACTTCCACTTTGTTTTTAGAAAAATCGTTGCATAAGCTTAAAACTTTTCTCTCATTAGACACTGTAAAGGCCTTATTTCAGCTTCGCACTTTTGAGCTTCAAAAAACCTTACACCAAGCCAACGTCGATGCCTTTTCGTCCACTCATTTTATTCAACTTTTAGATCGTTACGCAACCTACAACGGGTCGGATCCTTATCAAACCTCGGGGATGATGACCTTGATCCAACACTTGGAAAGTGCCTACGGTACTTTTGTCCCCAAAAAGGGAATGGTCTCTATTACCGATGCGCTTTTTGGTTTGGCAAAACGTCTTGGGGTGCAATTTCATTTTGAGACTTCCGTGGAAGAAATTAGGGTCAAATCGCGTCAAGCCAAAGGAGTAAAAACTAAAACTGCTTCTTATGAAGCGGATTTTGTTGTCTCGAATATGGATGTATTTCATACGTATAAAAAGTTACTGCCAAAAGCGAAGCCCCCACAAAAAAGATTAAAGCAAGAGCGCTCCAGTTCCGCAGTTATTTTTTATTGGGGGATCGCGCGTCAGTTTGACAAGCTGGACTTGCACAACATCTTTTTTTCTGAAGCGTACCAAAAGGAATTTCAAGCGATTTTTAAGGAGCAAACCGTAGCTGAAGACCCTACTATTTACGTTAATATTACTTCTAAAGACGTTCCTGAAGATGCTCCAGAAGGGTGTGAAAACTGGTTTGTGATGGTCAATACGCCAGCACAACACGGGCAAGACTGGGAGCAATTAGTAGATCGACTCCGTACGATCGTAATTCGGAAATTATCGGAACGATTGGGTGTTGCACTTCAACAATGGATTGTTTGTGAAGAAGTACTAACCCCACCGCGAATTGAATCTAAAACACAATCGTATCGAGGAGCCCTGTATGGTGCTTCAAGTAATGATGCCATGGCAGCCTTTTTACGTCATCCCAATTTTTCCAGTCGGATAAAAAACCTCTATTTTTGTGGTGGAAGTGTACATCCAGGAGGAGGAATTCCACTTTGTTTACTTTCTGCTAAAATCGTGGGGGATCTCATTCCCAAAGTCTAAAAAATGCTGCAAATCAGTCTTTTAACAAAACAAAATACCGCTATTGCTTTAATCTGGCTCTTTCATGTTTCTGGATTGATTGGGATTATTTATAGCAATGCATCTTGGTTTATTAAAGGGACGCCTTTAAATCTTTTTTTAAGTTTTGTCTTGCTTTTGATCAATACAGAATGGAGTAGAAAAATGGTAATACTGGTTCTTCTCTGTTTTATCACGGGAATGCTGGCTGAAATTTTAGGAGTTCGTTACGGATTTATTTTTGGAGAATATTCCTACGGTAATGCTTTAGGAGTCAAAGTGTTGGGAGTTCCGTTAATGATAGGAGTCAACTGGTGTATTTTAATTTTTATCACGGGCTTTATCGCTCAGTTTTTTTTAAAGAAGCTGTGGTCCAAAGCGCTTTTGGGAACCGCATTGATGTTGACTCTAGATCTCGTAATGGAACCCGTAGCCCCCGTATTAGACTTTTGGACCTTTACTGACGGCTTGGCTTCTTATCACAATTATTTCGGATGGGCTTTGGTAGCTTTTCCACTACAACTTGTTTTTCACAAAATCAAAATTACTATCGAGGGTCCATTCCCCTTTCATTTGTTCATACTCCAGTTTCTTTTTTTCACCATACTTTTACTAAAAATCAATTCCTTGGGAATTTAAATCAACTTCTATGGGTTCTCTTCGTTTTTTTATGTTGTACCTATTGTGTTTCACTGCCTGTAAAAATGAAGTACCTTTAGAAAGCACAACCTCAAGTACTTTAGAAAGTAACAAGAAAAAAGCTTCTTCTATGACTGCTCGTTTTGAGTTGGCTGAGTATCCAGAGGCCTTTTTAAAGGAAAACGGATTAGAAGAATGGGAGGAATTCATCGATTTATATGATTCCTTTGAGCGACTAAAAGAACTTGATCTTCGAGATGTCCAAGTCAACATAATTGGAATCTCAGCACGAGTTAAAAAATTAGTTTCTAACTCACTCCCAGGAGGTTTTGAAACACCCCAAATAAGAAGCCGTTTAAAAGTAGTTCAAATGCAGACTCAAAAATCACGCTATTTTACAAAATATTACAAAGAGGATTCTTTAGTACCCTCATTAAAAAAGCTTTACGAAAATTATAACGCCCTATTGGAAAGAATGCAGGTTCTGAAACAAGAAGAGTCTACTGTAGTCTCCCCGACAATCCCTTAAAATTAAGAATTTACTTCTTTTTTGTGGCGGTACTCCTCTGCAATCACTTGACTTTGATCCAAGGCAACTTCAATACTGGAAAGATGTTGTAATAATTTGGAGTTCTCAAATTCTTGGTCAAAAAGAGTTCGATACAAGTTCAACAACAATTTATCAGCCTCTAAACACTTCTCTATAGCTGAAGCTTTGAGATGATCAATGGAAGATATTAACAACTGATCAAAGTTAAATCGGCTGACCACTAGGTCGTCATAACTTGCCCCAAGGGTTTGCAGTTCACTCAAAATTTCTTGAAAAAAACGATTGCGAATCATCGCTTGTTGATTAAAAAAACGCTTGTCTTCAGAAACTAATGCACGGTCTGCAGCCTTCAAATACTCCAGTTTCGCATTTTTTAAATGCGTTAAGAGTTTTTCTAAGGTGGCAATATGTTGATTGCGTTTAGACATTGTTAATTTAATATTAACAAGTTAGTTTTTATAAGCCAGAGGTTTAAGTGGTCACCCCTTTTTATATCAACAAGTTATCTACAGAATAATGAAAAGATATTTTACGACAAATTTTATCTCCTTTGATAATACGAACTCGAGCCTCCTCATTATTAAATTCAGGTACGGGGAGGTTTAATTTTTGTGCCATATGTAAATAGTAGTCTTCTCTGAGCGGATGATGTGGAGCAACCAAATTAAAAATCCCCTGAAGCTCGGAATGGGAAACCAAAGTAGCCACTCCTCTGACAGCATCCTCCTGATGAATAAAATTGATTTTTCCTTTTGGGTTAGGAATGGTTTTTCCTTGAAGATAATAAATCGGGTTGCGGTCTGCCCCAATTAGTCCTCCTAGTCTAATGATGACTGAGGGAATAGGATATTCATCAAGGAGCTGTTCACTCCTAACTAATGCCTTGGCCGACGAAGTTTCTGGAACTACAGGACTGGTTTCGTCGTAACTGTTTCCTCTGGATCCATAGACTGAGGTACTACTCAAAAATAAAATACGCTGAATTGGATAAGAGGCCATGGCGTCCAGTAGTAGTTGGATTTTTTGAACATAACCCGTTTCAGAAGCAGGTCGCTTAGGAGGCAGGGAAATAAGGAGGATATCTACCTGATCCAAAAAAGTATCCAGTCCAAGGGCCTGGTCTTCTTCTAAAACAACACGATACCCTTCAATTCCCTTTTTTTGGAGTTCTATAACCCCCGATTCTGAAGTCCGAGAACCCTTTACAGTATAATCAAGTTGTTGTAAATGATTTCCCAGTGGGACTCCCAACCAACCACAACCTAAAATACCTATAGTAGACATTAGTGAAATTTTGGTAATAATACTGATATATTTTTATTGAATTGTTAATTTTTTGAAAGGAATCTCAAATTTTAATTAAAAAAAACTAACTTGGGA
>CAXGYE010000016.1:0-11410 GCA_964013865.1 uncultured Flavobacteriaceae bacterium | reverse complement strand
CTCCAATACTTCAAAAAAATAAGCCTCCAAATCGGTGGAAGGAGCTTTGGGTTTTACTTGAGCAGGACCTCCTTTTTCGTAAGCCAGCATTTTTTCAAAAACTTCTGTTAAGGGAATCTCTTTCCCAATACAGTATATCCGAATCTCACTCAGCACACTGATTTGCTGCGAAGCAGAAGTTACAATTCGCTTTCCGTCCAAAAGTGAAGTAGCTACCACACCTCCTCTAGTTTGCGCATTCATCTGGAACAAACCCGAACGCCCAGAAACGGCTATTATTTTTGTAAAATCCATTTTATCTTTTTGATTTTTTAGGGAATTTCATACGGTACTCTACTGAGATACTTCCCTTTGAAATTGAGGTTAAACGTTTTTTAATAAGCCTTTTTTTAAGGGGTGAAAGATGATCTGTAAACAAAACTCCTTGAATATGATCGTATTCGTGTTGAACCACACGGGCTGCCAAACCTCTGAGTTTTAATTGCTGCGGAGTGAAATTTTGATCCACATAGGACACCACAATTTCTTCTTTTCGGGAAACGTCTTCTCGAACTTCAGGAATACTCAAGCAGCCTTCGTTAAAACTCCAAAGTTCGCCTTGTTCTTCTTCAATAATTGGGTTAATCAAGACCTTTTTAAAATCTTTTAAAGTATTCATTTCTTCTTGATCCATTACTTCTTCATCCACAAAAGGAGAAGCGTCAATGACAAAAAGTCGGATGGATAAACCAATTTGAGGAGCGGCTAAGCCAACGCCGTGGGCAGCATACATGGTTTCCCACATATTTTCGATGAGTTCTGACAAGTTGGGATAATCCGAAGTAATTTCATCTGCAACTCGTTTTAATACGGGATTGCCATAGGCTACTATGGGTAATATCATAGCGTATTCATTTTATAGTTTAAAAAAGATTGTAAGATCAAAGTAGCACTTACCTGATCAACCATTCCCTTGTCTGCGCGTTGTTTTTTCTTAAGCCCCCCATCAATCATGGCTTGTATGGCCATTTTTGAAGTGAAACGCTCGTCGTATCGGTTGATTTCACAATCTGGGAAATGATGTTCCAGAGACTTGACAAAAGCACTGATCTGAGTTTCTACCAGCGCGGGTGTGCCGTCTTTTTGAAGGGGTTTCCCAACCACAAAACCTGCTACTTTTTCTTGGTCACAATAGGCTTTTAAAAAAGGGATTACCTCAGAAGTTGGAAGGTTTTTTAGACCACTAGCAATAAGCTGATTGGGATCCGTACAGGCCAATCCTGTCCGTTTTGTACCGTAATCTATCCCGACCAAACAAGCCATAAATATTTTTTTGCAAATATACCTTTTTTCGTGCTGATCTGCTTCATTTCAATCGTTTCGAATTCTTTACCTTTGACAAAAATTTGAAAAATGAAAGACATCATAGAATCTGCGTGGGAAAACCGATCTCTACTTGAAGAAGCAGCCACGCAAGAAGCCATACGAACTGTAATCCGTCAACTGGATGAAGGAACTCTGCGCGTTGCCGAACCAAGTGAAGGAGGTTGGAAAGTAAACGAGTGGGTAAAAAAAGCTGTGGTTCTATATTTTCCCATTCAAAAAATGGAAACCTTGGAAGCGGGACCCTTGGAGTTCCACGATAAAATCCCATTAAAAACAGGATATCAAGAAAAAGGAATTCGCGTAGTTCCTCATGCTGTATCCAGACACGGAGCTTACATTTCAAAAGGAGTCATTCTCATGCCCAGCTTTGTCAATATTGGAGCTTATGTGGACGAAGGCACCATGGTGGATACCTGGGCTACTGTGGGGAGTTGCGCACAAATAGGAAAGAATGTGCACCTCAGCGGAGGAGTAGGAATTGGCGGAGTCTTAGAGCCTCTTCAAGCGGCTCCTGTAATCATAGAAGACAATGCTTTTATCGGATCACGATGTATTGTCGTGGAAGGTATCCGTGTAGAAAAAGAAGCGGTTTTAGGAGCCAATGTGGTTCTTACTGCTTCTACTAAAATTATTGACGTTACAGGAGAAACACCCAAAGAATACAAAGGGTTTGTTCCTTCTCGTTCGGTTGTGATTCCGGGCAGCTATACCAAAAGTTTTCCCGCTGGAGCGTATCAAGTACCCTGTGCGCTAATCATTGGAAAGCGGAAAGAAAGTACAGATAAAAAAACGTCCCTCAATGAGGCGCTAAGAACCCATGATGTGGCCGTTTAAGCACTAGAAAAGTATTCTAGAAATACAACTCGGACAATTAGAATCTAATCGATTTTTACAAACTAAAACTAGTATAGAATATTCAACGTGGAACTGCAAGAGAACTTTACGAAATCGCTAAGCGAACCCCTTTTTCAAGTGATCCGACGGGTTGTTTCTGAGCTGGAGGTAGAGGCTTACGTTATTGGAGGTTTTGTTCGAGATCAGCTGTTGGGCAGAAGACAAAAAAAAGATATCGATATTGTAGCGGTAGGTTCAGGAATAGAGCTAGCCCAAGCGGTTCAAAAAAAATTAAAAGGGGCAAGACCTGTTCAAATTTTTAAAACCTATGGCACTGCCATGATTCACTGGAAAGGGATCGACATTGAATTCGTAGGTGCTCGAAAAGAATCCTATGCCGCTCATAGCCGAAATCCAGAAGTAGCTCCCGGTACATTAGAAGACGATCAAAATCGAAGAGATTTTACGATCAATGCGTTGGCTGTTAGTTTGAATGAAAGCGATTTTGGAATCCTCCTGGATCCTTTTGACGGTCTTACTGATCTAAAAGACAAAATTCTAAAAACCCCCTTGGATCCCGAAGTAACCTACTCCGATGATCCGTTGCGAATGCTTCGCGCCATTCGTTTTGCCACACAATTGGATTTTAGAATTGAAGAAGTTTCACTAAATGCAATTACCGAAAATGCAGCCCGAATAGAGATCATCACCAAAGAACGAGTCGTTGAAGAACTCACCAAAATACTCGTCTCGGACAAACCTTCCAAAGGATTTATTTTACTCGAAAAAACAGGACTTTTAAACCACATACTCCCTGAATTGATTGCCCTCAAAGGGGTAGAAGAAGTAGAAGGGCAGCGACACAAAGACAATTTTTACCACACCCTTGAGGTCGTCGACAACCTCTGTCCGCACAGCGATAATATTTGGTTGCGATGGGCCGCCTTGTTTCACGATATTGGGAAAGCCCCGACAAAAAAGTTTAAACCCCCAACGGGATGGACCTTTCACAATCACGAATTTGTAGGTGCCAAGATGATTTATAAAATCTTCAAACGCTTAAAAATGCCTCTGAACGATAAAATGAAATACGTTCAAAAGATGGTTTTTATGAGCTCACGACCCATCATCATTGCTGAAGACCACGTTACCGATGCTGCAGTACGGAGACTGGTTTTTGATGCCGGAGAATATATTGACGACCTGATTACTTTGTGTGAGGCAGATATCACCACGAAAAACCCAAAACGTTTTGAACGCTACCACAACAACTTTAAAATTGTAAGAGAAAAAATAATCGCGGTAGAAGAAAAAGACCACCTTCGTAATTTTCAACCTCCTGTAAGTGGAGAAGCCATTATGAATTTTTTTGGATTAAAACCTTCTCGAGAAATCGGAGTCATCAAGGAGGCGATTAAAGAAGCGATTTTGGAAGGTGAAATTCCCAATGAATTTGAGGCTGCATTTGAAAAAATGAAAGAAGAAGGAAAAAAACTCGGATTGAAACCCCATGAAAAAACGCTATAAACTTTTTTTGCAGAGCAGTTTGGTATTGATCTATTTGGTCATCGCTGCAGGATCCATTGTTCGAATGACGGGTAGCGGTATGGGTTGTCCCGACTGGCCCAAGTGTTTTGGGTACCTTATTCCTCCTACAGAACGCGCTCAACTGGACTGGAAAGCTGTACACTCGTACGAAAAAGGACAGGTAATTATTGTCGCGGAATCCCTCCGTGTTGCACCAAAAGACTTTATTAGCGGAACAACATACAAAGCTGAAAATTGGGAGCCCTACACCAAACACGACTACGCTCTTTTTAATCCGACCCACACGTGGATTGAATTCATCAATCGGCTACTAGGAGCACTAGCAGGGTTGGCTACCTTATTGCTTTTTGTTTCCTCCTTGTTTCGTTTTAAAACAGATCGCCTGGCGCGTGTCTTCTCCTTTTTGATTATACTCGGAATGGGATTTCAGGCATGGTTGGGAAAAACCGTTGTGGACTCTAATTTACTGCCTTACAAAATCACTGTCCATATGGGAATGGCACTGCTGCTGGTATTGCTACTGGTGTACCTTTTGGCAAGGGAAAATGACTCCCAACCTGCTCTGCCAAACACCATGGTGTTCAAGAGTTTGGTGGGAGTAGGACTTGTTCTAACCCTTATTCAAATAGGAATGGGTACCCAAGTGCGTCAATTCGTGGACGATCAAATGCACTATTGGGGGCTGGATGCTGCATCAAAATGGTTGGCAGAAGCACCCCTTCTTTTTTATTTTCACCGCAGCTTTTCGCTTCTTGTATTAGCAGTTCACGGCCTACTCTTTTACAAATTATGGCAAAACAAATACCTCCCTCCTGTCTTTCTGAGTATACTGCTGCTTATTGGACTTGAAATTCTCACAGGCATCTGGATGTATTATTTTGATTTTCCCTTTTCTTCACAACCCCTACATTTGGTTTTTGCTTCTTTGCTATTTGGAGCACAAAGCTATTTTATGATCCGTTTAATCCGACAAGAATGATATATAGAATTCGAATAATTTTAGATGTAGAAGAAGACGTGCTTCGAGATATTGAAATCGAAGCCACCGCAACTTTGGAAGAGTTACACCTTGCCATTACCCAATCCTTTGGCTTTTTAGGTAATGAGATGGCCTCTTTTTACGAATCTGACGCCTCTTGGCAACAAGGAGAAGAACTTCCCTTAGAATCTATGGAACAGGGGCCCAACATGAGGGAGGAGCCTTTAAATACAGTTTTTACACCTGCACAACACCATCTGATCTACGTGTATGACTTTCTAAACCTTTGGACCTTTTTTGTTGAACTCAAGGAAGTGGGAGAAGCTCTCTCTGGAATGAGTTATCCCAACTTGATTCACAGTCAAGGGGAAGTCCCCGAGGAAGCTCCTGAAAAACTTTTTGAAGCAGAAGATGAAACCCATTTTGATACGGACTCTGCCGATGAAGAGGCTTCTGATTTGGATAATGATTATGACGAAAGCGAGTTTTATTAAAATAAGTCGTGCATGTTCACTTTTTCATAAGTAAAGCGAACGTAATTGAGCGCAGCCCGCATGACCTCTCCCATAGATTGACTCTCTAAAAAAGCCTTATCCTTAGTGAACTTATAAATCTCCTTTCGAAGGCGTTTTAGATTGGAATCCGAGGTAATCACATCCTGCTCCATTATGGTCAATAATTTATTCAAACGATTGCCTGAACTAATAATCCTCCGAGCAACAATAGAGCGTTCTTCTATTTTGTATTGATTGATTGAATTGTGCGTTAGTTTCGATCTGACCAAATCCATAATTGGAATGTTTTCTTTAAAAAATTGTGGGCGATACACAGAGAGTTTCCCCTCAAAAGACTGTTGGTCAAAATCAATAGGCCGAATTTTATAGACCACCTGGTCAAAATCATGAGTGGGAACCACCACATAATTATAGGCTCGCATATCGCCTAATAAACGGATCATACTGCGTTCGTTAAACTTGACGTACTCTTTGGCAATTTGAGCTTTTTCCGAATCAGAACAAGCAGGGAGAAAATCTTTGATAAAGGTATCACCTGGAATCCCAGCAATATGTTCCTCAATAAGGGTGTTATCATTCACCAAAAAATTGAGGTTGTAAGGCGAAAGCATATGTTCGTATTCCAAACCATAAATCCGAGAGGCATCTGTTTGTTTGATGTAGTAGTAGGTAAAATTATCATTTAAAATGTTTCGAATTTTGATCCGAAAAGGTTTTGAATTACCAAAGGTGCAGTAGTCTATGGCGTCTACATTGAGGTACTGAATTCCCGACTCATTTCCATCAGAATGCAAAAGGGTGTATATTTTCTTCAAATTGTAGTCGATCTCGCGTCTTTCGGTATCTGTAAAATAAACACTGACCCAAAGCGTGTCCTGGTCGTTTTTGTCATAGACCACCACAGAACCCGAAAAACGCAATAAATCACTGTAATAAATTGGTGTGTCTACCCAACGGTCATAGGCCTTTAAAAAATTAGCCAAATCTGAAACGATAGGATAAAATGGCTTTTTTTGAGATATTAATTTTTCTTCCATACCTAAGTTTGCCCAAATGTACTTATCTTTTGCGTAACAAATAAGTGCCTAAATCGTTATACTACTATGTCAAACACGCTCCTACAATTAGATAAGTTGAGTAAATCCTTTGGAAACCTAAAGGCAGTAGATCAACTTTCAATTACCTTAGAAAAAGGTAAGGTCTATGGACTTTTAGGGCCAAACGGCAGTGGGAAATCCACAACTCTAGGTATGATTTTAAATGTGATTAACCCCACAGGTGGAAGTTTTACTTGGTATCAAGGAAAGCGAACTACACATCAAGCCTTAAAAAAAATTGGAGCTATTATTGAGCGACCCAATTTTTACCCTTATATGTCTGCCCTTCAAAATTTAAGACTGATTTGTAAAATTAAGCAGTGTTCCTATGAGACTATTCAAGAAAAATTAATTCTTGTAGGGCTTTGGGATCGGAGACACAGCAAATTTAGAACGTTTTCTTTAGGAATGAAACAACGTCTGGCCATTGCAGCGGCTCTAGTTAACAACCCAGATTTACTCATTTTAGACGAACCTACCAATGGCTTAGATCCCGAAGGCATTCATCAAATTCGGAAGTTGATCACTACCATTGCAGAATTAGGCACCACTATTCTTTTGGCTTCTCACCTCCTAGATGAAGTAGAGAAAGTGTGTAACCAGGTGATTGTATTAAAAGAGGGGGTGAAGTTTTATGAAGGACCCGTAGAGGAAGTTTCTCAAAGTTTCGGTTTTTTTGAATTGAGAGCGAATGACCGAAAGGCTTTAACCCAATTCATTAAAACGTTATCCGAAGTCAAAGAAGTGAAATTAGAAAACAATTACTTAAAGGTACTTCTCAAAGAAGAACTCTCGGAAGAAGTACTTTTAAAAAAACTTACTAAGGCTAATATCTATTGTACTCATTTTGTAAAAAAACGCCCATCCTTGGAAGATCAGTTTTTAAACCTAACCCAATCTTAATCCAATGCGTCTTCTCTCAATCGAACTCTTTAAACTTTGGCACAATAGGATTTCCAAAATCCTCATTTTTGGCTATTTTATTCTAATTTTTAGTATTGCGATACTCAGTACCATCGAGGTTGAAATCGGTCCTATCAATTTTCATCTTGCAGATCAGGGGATTTTTAACTTTCCCTTTATCTGGCATTTCAACACTTTTATGATCGCATTGTTAAAGATCTTTTTTGCCATTATTATTGTAGCCATGATCGGAAACGAATATTCCTATAAAACGCTAAAACAAAATTTGATTGACGGACTGAGCAAGGGGGAGTTTTTACGTTCCAAGGTGTACGCCATCCTCGCTTTTGTGGGGATATCTACCTTATTGGTTTTTATTATTTCATTGATTCTCGGAGGAATTTATTCGGACTATAACGAACTTCAAATTGTATTTTCAGAACTTGAATATCTCTTTGCCTATGCCGTAAAACTCTTTGGATTTTTCAGCTTTTGTTTGTTTTTAGGACTACTCATCAAGCGGTCCGCTTTTGCCCTAGGGTTTCTTGCCCTGTGGCAAGTCATTGAAGGAATCTTTTATGGATTGATGAAATGGAAATTATCCGACTTGATCCCATTCCTTTCCGCGGAACAGGTTTTTCAGTTTTTCCCTTTAAATGCAATGGGGAATTTGATTAAAGAACCGTTTTCTCGACTCTCTGCAGTTCAAAATATCGTCGATCAAATTGGTGAAGGCTTTTCTAAAGATTACGGAATTTCTATACTCAACATAAGCATCGTTTTAGTTTGGTCTGCTCTTTTCCTCTGGTGGTCATACCTCCTTCTCAAAAAACGAGATTTATAAAAGAACTTTACTCTGGTTTCGTTTCATAGACCTTACTATTTTGTAAATTTAGAGCTTGATAAAATGCTATGGAGTTTCAACTTGTTTCGGACTTTCAACCGACTGGGGATCAACCTCAGGCGATTAAAGAAATCGTAACCCAATTTCAAAACCAAGATCCCTTTGTTACTTTACAAGGTGTGACAGGTTCCGGGAAGACGTTTTCCATGGCGAATGCGGTAAAAGAATTGCAACGTCCCACCCTGGTTTTAGCACACAACAAAACCCTAGCGGCACAACTCTATTCTGAATTCAAACAATTTTTCCCCAACAATGCAGTGGAATATTTTGTTTCTTACTACGACTATTACCAACCTGAAGCCTACATTCCGACCACAGGTACCTATATCGAAAAAGACTTGTCCATCAATGAGGAGATCGAAAAACTTCGATTGAGTACAACCTCTTCCCTCCTTTCGGGACGAAGAGATGTCTTGGTAGTCGCTTCTGTTTCTTGCCTGTACGGCATTGGAAACCCTGCTGAGTTTGAAAAGAATGTGATTGAATTGGAACGCGATCAGGTGATTTCTCGAACCCAGTTGATGCACCGTTTAGTTCAAAGTTTATATTCCCGCACTACTGCCGAATTCAGCAGAGGAAATTTTCGTGTATTGGGAGACATCATCGATGTTTTTCCAGGCTATGCCGATATTGCGTTTAAAATTCATTTTTTTGGCGATGAAATCGAGCTGATCGAAGCCTTTGATCCCATCAACAATCAAAAAATAGAACAGTACGATAAGGTCAATATCTACCCCGCCAATATTTTTGTTACCTCACCTGACATCCTCCAAAATGCGATCCATCAAATCCAAGACGATTTAATCAAACAAGTGGATTATTTTAAAGAAGTGGGGAAGTTTTTGGAAGCCAAACGCTTGGAAGAAAGAACTGAATTTGACTTGGAAATGATCCGAGAATTGGGCTACTGCTCGGGAATTGAGAATTATTCCCGCTATTTGGACGGTCGTGCTCCGGGTACTCGCCCCTTTTGTCTTTTGGACTATTTCCCCAAAGACTTTTTGATGATCGTCGATGAAAGTCATGTCACCATTTCTCAAGTTCACGCCATGTACGGCGGGGACCGCAGTAGAAAAGAAAATCTGGTGGAATACGGTTTTCGTTTGCCTGCAGCCATGGACAACCGCCCCTTAAAATTTGAAGAATTTGAAGCTTTGCAAAATCAAGTACTTTATGTGAGTGCAACCCCAGCAGATTACGAATTGGAAAAAACAGAAGGTGCTTTTGTAGAACAAATCATTCGACCCACGGGACTGCTGGATCCTATAATTGAAGTACGTCCCAGTCAGGATCAAATTGACGACCTGATCGAAGAGATTCAACAACGCACCGAAAAAGACGAACGTACCTTGGTGACAACCTTGACTAAACGCATGGCTGAAGAGCTGACCCAATACCTCAGTCGGGCGCAAATTCGCTGTCGCTACATACACAGTGATGTGGATACTTTGGAACGGGTAGAAATCATGCAGGACTTGCGTAAGGGAATTTTTGATGTGCTGATCGGAGTCAACCTTTTAAGAGAAGGACTGGATTTACCCGAAGTTTCTTTAGTTGCGATTCTGGATGCGGACAAAGAAGGTTTTTTGCGCTCCAACCGTTCGCTGACTCAAACCGTGGGACGCGCAGCACGAAACGTCAACGGAAAAGCCATTATGTATGCCGATACAGTTACCAAAAGCATGCAGAAAACCATAGACGAAACGAATTACCGCCGTGACAAACAAATGGCTTACAACAAAAAACACAAACTCACTCCTACAGCATTGAACAAATCACTGGACAGTGCTTTGGCAAAGAACTCTGTAGCAACACACGCCCAAGAATTAGAAGCACGTAAAGTTGCTGAGGAAGTAAACCGCTATTTGACCAAACCCGAAATTGAAAAGAAAATTCGAGAAGTCCGAAAAGCCATGGAGCAAGCAGCAAAGTCGCTGGACTTTATCGAAGCAGCGAAATACCGCGATGAAATCAAAAGTTTGCAGGAGCAGTTGTAAATTCCCCTAACTATGAAAACAACCCCAAGTTTATTGTTTTGCTTTTTTCTTTTGATCAATTTTTCTATGCGTGGTCAAGAATTAAATGCAATCGTTCTAGACAGTTTAAATCAAAAACCCATCCCCTTTGCCAGTATTTACTTAAAATCTGGAAGTGGTGTGGTGTCTAATGAAGAAGGGCGTTTTCGTTTGCAAGTGGATGCGAGCGAGACAACCGACTCTCTCTTTATTTCTTGTATGGGATATGAAACCCTCGGTTTATCCCTACCCCAAGCGAAAGACAGTATATTTTACCTCACCCCCAAGGCCATTGAACTGAACTCTGTCATTTTAAGCAATACACAACTGGATGTCAAACAGATTTTAAAAGAAATTCAAAAAGACATCCCCCAAAAATATGAGTTGGGGTTGAGTAAAAAGAAAGTGTTTTTTAGAGAAACGGGATCCCAACGTTTTAAATCCCTAGGTGTTAAAATCAAAAAAACCTCCATTCCCGAATTCAATCAAGGGTTTTGGGACGCTACCTTGAGTAAGGTACCTAGATACAACGAGTGGTATTTTGAACTGTTGGGTAATCTCAGCGGAGACTATACTAAGGAATCTCAAAAATTAGAATTGCTCAGGGCCTTGGAACTGGAAGACAAAGAGAAAAGCGCCATTTTTGAAAACATCGAAAAACTGTTTGATACGTTGTTAAAAGAAAACGTCAAAACCAATTCCTATTTTAAAGTCCGCTCGGGAATCATCGGAGGAAAAGTGGAGGCCGATGAAATCAACTCCAGTGCCAAAGACACCTTGACGGCTGAACAAAAAATTCAAAAGGAAAAAGACGATTTTTTAAAATGGCGAAAAAGGGTGATTCGCAATCTGATCGTTGGACTTTTTGATGAGGACGAACTCGATTTGACCCTCTTAAAAAAAGCTTCCAAATACACCTTTACCCAAACCGACTTTACCTATCTGGGGGATACGCCTGTTTATATTCTCGATTTTGAACCTGACGGAAATGCAGACTTTAAAGGAAAACTCTTTGTTGATGCAGATCGGCTGGCCTTGATCCGTTTGGAATATAAAAACATCCAGAACATTAGAGATTTTAGCCTGCTTGGAGTTTCCTTTAAAGAAGATTTACGGGAGGTTGTCATTCAGTTTAAAAAAACAACTTCAGGGAAATACAGTTTGGAATACTTGGACATCAATTCCAGTTTTGAAGGAGGTTTTGACCGACCTCTGGTAATCACAGAAAAAAACAAAGTAGTCAAAGGTCG
>CAXGYE010000015.1:0-11629 GCA_964013865.1 uncultured Flavobacteriaceae bacterium | reverse complement strand
AGAAGTGGCCTGCTTGAGGAAGAAAGAAACTGTGAGTGGGATCATGGGAAAGACACAAGGGGTCAACAAAGCCAACAGCCCTCCAAAAAAGCCCAACAAAAAGATATTAAAGTAGGAATAGGTTCCTTCCTTTACTTCGGTACTTTCCAAATAATCCCTGCCCGATAGTTTTAGTTTTAAAGCTTCGGAACGACGCTTACTGGCTTCATCTATTTGCTGTAGGTCAACGGATTCTGATCCGTCCAGTACAAAACGAAAATTCTCCGTTCTAAAAATACAGAGTTCGTCATCACAAGCTTGGTAATTTACTTCTACCTCAAGTATTTTCAAGTCAGGATCCAAAAGCTTTATTTGTTGGGTAAAGACAGCTTGATTATTAAAAAAGGTAAGGTCCATTTCAAAAACTGAATCATAGGCAACCACTGAAGGACTTTCTTCTACTGGCCCTAGACGTCGGTACGATTCGTTTTCTTTAAAAACAAATTCGGTAGGAATGGCCCCATCGGGATCCGAATACTGGGAATACAAATGCCATTTGGGAGCAATACGCGCTTCAAATGAAAGTGTGATTAAATTCGCCTCTGTACGTTCCCATCCTGATTGCCATTCTACTGGCTCGTCGATTTGGGCGCTCAGCAGCGTACTCCATAAAAATAATCCCAACCACTTCTTCATTTCTTTGTGCGCATTAGCAATTTATTTTGAGTTTTAGCAGTTACAATAAAACGTCGATCACAACGCCGTCCTACAACCCAAACGATTTGATCTTGAGAACAAAACAACCATTGTTTTTCCTTTTCTATCAAAGAATACTTTTCATCTTTAAAAAATTTACTCAGCAGTTTTTTGCCTTTCATTCCCGTGGGACAAAAATAGTCGCCTTTCTTGTACTTCCTTAAGGTCAACGGATTTTTTAACAGGTCCTTGTTTAAAAAGGCTTCCTGTGCTTCCCATTGTTGTTGGATCGGGGCTTCCACAATATTCCATACTAAATCTAAGGGAAGTTTTTGATTTGGTTTTTCTAAATCGACAGTTAATTCTATAAATTTTTCTTCAGATACTGGTGTCAATAGGAGTTGTTCTCGGTCTCGAATCAATCGATGTGAACTACTAACCAATTGTTTCCCAGAACTAGCGTGGAGTAACTTCTGAACTTCTTTTGCTTCAAAACCAAAAGGGGCAAACCAATGATGCAAACAAAAATTCAAAGGGCGCTGTTTTTTTAATTCCTGAACTTCTATAGCAAATACACCCTGCTGCTTGTTGAAAATTTTAGTTTTTAATTGATCCAGTTGGTGCGACATAAATTCCTCTGCTTCAGTAAGGTGGCTTAGGGTATCTTTAAAGTTTTCAAGAGCTTGAGGTTTTAGCTCCTCTAGCGGAGTCACGACTTGATTTCGAATTTTATTTCGTAAATACGCATCTGTCTGATTGGAAGCGTCTTCTCGCCATGGGATGTTGTATAATGCGGCATAATTCAGGATTTCTTTTTTAGAACTATTCGCTAATGGACGAATAATATTCTGGGTTTGAGGAATACCCAACAAACCTGAAATTCCCGTACCTCGAGTCGCATTGATTAAAAAGGTTTCCAACTGATCATTCAAATGGTGTGCTGTAACCAATACGTCTATTCCTTGTAGCTCCATCAACTGTTGAAACCACTCATAACGCAATTCACGCGCTGCTTCTTGTGTACTTTTTTTAAAACTTTCTTTGTAGGAATTTGTATCAAAAGTCTTTATGTAAAAGGGGATTTCTTGCTTCAAACACCAGGCTTTCACAAACTCTGCGTCTCCATTACTGGCCTCTCCTCGCAGTTGAAAATTGCAGTGGGCAACGGAAAAATTCATTCCTTTTTTAAGCAATACATACGCTAAAACACAGCTGTCCACTCCTCCACTGTGAGCCAAAAGCACGGATTTATTTTGTAGCCCATTAAGTTGGAGCGCTAGCGTATTCATTGCGATTTTTAAGTTTTACAAAGTTAAGCATTCACCCATTACTCGATATTCTTTTAAGAAAAGACTTGTTTTTTTTTGTGAAATAAAATTTTTAATGGACTTTTGTACTCTATGTTCGAAACGAAAACATATCTTTCAACTGATACTGCCACGACACTTTCCCTGCGCAGTCCGCGTCGTCGCCCCTTGGGGGTGTAATTTTTCTATAGAGTATGGTGTGCCCTGCTCTCTTCTCGAACTCATCTTTTTTTTTATCACATTTTTCTAAATATGAAAATTTTACGCGCAAAAGCGGAACATATTATATATTCTAAGGCAATCAGTCTCTGCATCGATGAGTCTGCCAAAATACGGGGTACTGGAATTGCCCGACGAACCCCCGAGTACATCGCAACCAAAATAGAAAACGGAAATGCGGTCATCGCGTTAGAAGAAGACCAGTTTGCAGGTTTTTGCTATATCGAAGTTTGGGGACACGGAAAGTATGTAGCGCATTCTGGGCTTATCGTAGCACCAGATTTTAGAGGAAAAGGACTGGCACGAAAAATCAAAAAAGAAGTTTTTGAACTTTCCCTAGAAAAATATCCCGATGCCAAAGTATTTGGAATTACTACAGGTATGCCCGTGATGAAAATCAACTACGAACTGGGGTATCAACCAGTTCATTTTTCAGAATTGACGGATGATCCCGAATTTTGGAAAGGCTGTCAAACCTGTAAAAACTATGATATCCTTACCCGAACAGAGCGACAAATGTGTCTCTGTACTGGGATGCTTTACGATCCCGCAAAAAAAAAAGACCTGACAAAAAACAATAGATAAATACGTGTTAGAACACCTAAAAAAATTAAATTAAACTACTCGCGAAAAACAAATAAAATGGAACAGGAAAAACTAGTATTAGCCTACAGTGGAGGATTGGATACTTCATACTCCCTAAAAAAGCTATCCCAAGAAAACTACGAAGTGCATGCGGTAAGTGTCAATACGGGAGGGTTTTCTAAAGAAGAAATCGACATGATCGAGAAAAAAGCCTACGAGATGGGTGCCTTTACCTACAAAAACATCAATGCATTACAAGCGTTTTACGATCAAATTGTGAAGTATTTGATTTTTGGAAATGTTTTGAAAAACAATACCTATCCCCTCTCGGTCAGTGCAGAACGGATCATTCAAGCAGTAGAAATTGTTCACTATGCGAAGTCGATAAAAGCAAAATACATTGCCCATGGCAGCACAGGGGCTGGCAATGACCAAGTACGATTTGATCTAATTTTTCAAATTTTAGCCCCTGAAGTTGAAATCATTACCCTGATCCGAGATCAACAACTGTCGCGAGAAGATGAAATTGCATATTTAAAATCACAAGGAATTGATGTGCCTTGGGAAAAGGCGAAATACTCCATCAATCAAGGTTTGTGGGGCACCAGTGTAGGAGGTGCTGAAACCTTGACTTCAAACGAAGCACTTCCCGATTCAGCCTATCCCAGTTCTCTGACAAAGACCACACCTGAAGATTTAGAATTGGAGTTCAAGTCTGGAGAATTAACCGCTGTAAACGGGCAAAGTGGAACCCCTATAGCTTTAATTCAACAACTACAGGAATTGGCAAAAGGCTTCGCCATTGGTCGTGACATACACGTGGGAGATACCATCATCGGAATTAAAGGAAGAGTCGGTTTTGAAGCGGCAGCCCCTTTACTCATTATAAAAGCACACCACCTTTTAGAAAAGCATACCCTAAGTAAATGGCAGCAACACCAAAAAGAACAACTCGCCAGCTTTTACGGGATGCAATTGCACGAAGGGCAGTACTTAGATCCTGTCATGCGAGATATGGAAGCGTTTCTGGAAAGTAGTCAAAAAAAGGTCAGCGGTACTGTTTTTCTAAAGTTGCATCCCTATCGATTCGAGCTTTTGGGGATCGCATCCCCCCATGATTTAATGCAAGCGGAATTTGGAAGCTACGGAGAAATGAACAAAGGCTGGACTGCCGATGAAGCGAAAGGTTTTATTAAACTCACCGCCAATGCTTCGAAAATATACCAACATTTAAATAAGAATAGATGAAAAAAGTAGGCATTATTGGAGGTTCAGGATATACCGGTGGAGAACTCATTCGATTGGTGCTCCAGCACCCCGCTTTGGAGTTGGAGTTTGTGTACAGCACCACCCGAGCGGGAAAACCACTAACCCATGCACATCCCGATCTTTTGGGAAGCACAACACGTAAATTTACGGATCAAGTCAACCCAGAAATTGATGTGGTCTATCTCTGTTTAGGACATGGAAATTCTGTAGCTTTTTTACAAGAACACTCCTTTTCTGATCACACTTTAATTGTAGATTTAGGAAACGACTTTCGATTGAAGGAGGATGCAAATTTCGAAGGAAGAAATTTTGTTTACGGTCTGCCAGAACTTCAAAGAGAAGCAATTGAAAAAGCAAATGCCATTGCCAACCCAGGATGCTTTGCTACGGCATTACAACTCGCCATGTTGCCTTTGGCGAAAAATAACAATCTAAAATCGGATGTACATGCCCATGCCACTACAGGAAGTACAGGTGCAGGCGTAGGGCTAAGTTCCACAAGTCACTTTAGCTGGAGAAACAACAATTTTTCTTGGTACAAACCTTTTACTCACCAACACCTTGGAGAGATTCATCAAAGTTTGGAACAACTCCACAGTAGCCCGAAAATTCACTTTTTACCGCATAGAGGAGATTTTACCCGAGGAATTTTTGCTACGGTCTATACTGAATACGAAGGGAGTTTGGCAGAAGCCCAATCGCTTTTTCACGACTTCTACAAAACCCATCCGTTTACCCATGTTTCTAAAGAGGAAATCAGTTTAAAATCAGTAATCAACAGCAACAACTGTTTTCTTCATTTACACAAACATGAAAACTTGTTATTAATAACTAGTATACTAGATAACTTAATTAAAGGAGCTTCGGGTCAAGCGCTACAAAACACAAATCTCATTATGGGTTGGGAAGAAACACTTGGACTCCAACTCAAAACCTCAATATTTTAAAATAAAAACATGAAAATAGCCATTATCGGAACTGGAAATTTAGGATTGAGCATTGCCAAAGGATTGGTCATCAACAACACCTATACCACGCTCTATCTAACCAAAAGAAACCTCGATTCACTAGAAGCGTGGAAGGATTACAAAAATGTATCGCTCACCACTGATAATTCTGAAGCCGTCAAACAATCGGACATCTTGATCTTTGCGGTTCAACCCAGCCAATTTGAATCCATACTTCAAGAAGTTCAGCACGTCCTAAACGAAAAACATGTAATAATTTCTACCATAACCGGTTTTGCAATTCAACGTGTAGAAGAGAGCATTGGAACAGACTATCCCATTATACGTTCCATGCCCAATACCGCTATTTCAGTTGGAAAATCAATGACCTGTTTGTGTAGTAACACGACAGGAGTTAAAAAACTACCCATTGCCGAGGCTATCTTTAACGGGCTGGGAACCAGTTTAGTAATCGAAGAAAGTCACATGCAGGCCGCTACGGTGCTCTGTGCCAGTGGTATTGCGTTTTGGATGCGCCTAATTCGTGCCACCACCCAAGGGGGAGTTCAATTGGGCTTTGATGCAGATGTCGCTCTAAAAATGTCAATGCAGACTGCCATGGGTGCAGCCAGTTTACTGATAGAATCGGGTACCCATCCCGAAGAAGAAATTGATCGGGTCACTACCCCTAGGGGTTGTACCATTACGGGTCTAAATGAAATGGAACACCAAGGTCTAAGTTCTTCACTAATTAGAGGTTTAAATGCTTCTTTCAATAAAATCAACGAAATTGCACAACACTAACGAATCCATAGCCAATGAATTTATTTGATGTTTACCCACTTTATCAAGTCCAGCCCACCCGAGCTAAAGATGTGTATGTTTACGATGCTCAAGAAAACGAATATTTGGATTTATACGGCGGTCATGCTGTGATTTCCATAGGGCATAGCCACCCGCATTACGTCAAACAAATCAAATCACAACTGGAGCAGATTGCGTTTTATTCTAATGCAATTCAAAATCCGTTGCAACAAAAGCTAGCTGATGCCATCGGGGAACACTCGTGTTTACACAACTACCAATTATTTTTGTGTAACAGTGGTGCCGAGGCGATTGAAAATGCACTAAAACTCGCCTCTTTTCACACCCATAAAAAACGAATTATTGCCTTTAAAAATGCATTTCATGGAAGAACGTCTGCTGCAGTGGCGGTAACCGATAATTTGAAAATTAATGCACCTTTAAATCAACAACAAGCCGTTACTTTTTTACCCTTTAACAATGTAACAGCTTTGGAAAAAGAACTCTCGAAGGGCGATGTTTGTGCGGTTATTTTTGAAGCCATCCAAGGGGTCGGGGGATTGGATGAGCCCTCTGAAGAATTTGTCTATGCCATGGAACAACTCTGTCAAAAATACAAGACCTGCCTTATCGCAGATGAAGTACAAGCAGGTTTTGGGAGAACAGGCACCTTTTTTGCCTATCAAAAGTACAACATCAACCCGCACGTAGTGACCATGGCAAAAGGAATGGGAAATGGATTTCCCATCGGTGGGATTTTAGTTCACCCAGAGATCAAAGCTTCCTATGGGCTTTTGGGAACTACTTTTGGAGGAAATCATCTGGCTTGTCAAGCCTCTCTTGCGGTTTTGGATGTATTAAAAAAAGAACGTCTTCAGGAAAAGACACTGTCCTTAGAAACGCATTTTAGAGCTGGAGCTGAAAAAATCCCTGAAATAAAAAAAATTAAAGGTAGAGGACTGATGCTGGGTCTCGAATTTGATTTTGAAGTAAGTGAACTCAGAAAAAAATTAATATATGATCAGCACATCTTTACTGGGGGAAGTAGCAATAAAAACCTCATCCGAATTTTACCTCCGCTCACCGTTCAGGAACACCATATTGATTCGTTTTTTACAGCCCTAGAAAAGGCTTTAACTACTATATAATTTGATAAAACTTCCATGAAACAATTTCTAACCTTAGATGATCTTCCTGATTTAGATCAGGCCATAAAAGAAGGGATCGTGCTAAAAAAAGAACCCTATAAATGGGAAGCACTAGGAAAACAGAAAACCTTGGGAATGCTATTTTTTAATCCCAGTTTGCGAACACGATTGAGTACTCAAAAAGCAGCGCAACAACTCGGGATCAAAACCATGATCATGAATTTTTCCAATGAAGCTTGGGCACTGGAATATGAAGACGGTACCCAAATGAGTGGTTTGCGATCCGAGCACATTAGAGAAGCCGCAGCAGTAATTTCTCAATACTGCGATGTGGTCGCCATTCGGGCTTTTGCCAGTTTAACCGACAAAGAAAAAGACGAGCAAGAACTTGTCTTGAGCAGTTTTATAAAATACGCCACCATTCCTGTTATCAATATGGAAAGTGCCACCGCCCATCCTTTACAAGCTTTGGCGGACGCCATTACCCTAAAAGAACACCAACAAAACAAGCGACCTAAAATTGTTTTGACTTGGGCTCCCCACCCCAAAGCGCTACCCCATGCAGTAGGAAACTCTTTTACTCGTATGATTCAAAAAATTGAGGCTGATTTTGTCATTGCCCAACCCGAAGGTTATGAACTCAATCCAGAAATTACAGGAAATACGCCTTTGGTGTACAATCAAGAAGAAGCATTCCAAGGGGCTGATTTTATTTATACTAAAAATTGGTGCTCCTATTCGGACTATGGTAAAATTTTAAAAACAGACGATGAATGGATGGTGACTGCAGAAAAGATGAAGCTTACAAACAAGGCAAAGTTTATGCACTGCCTCCCGATCCGAAGAAATATCGTTGCTGCAGACGCAGTGCTCGATTCCCCAAATTCCTTGGTAATTGAACAAGCGAACAACCGAACGTTTGCCGCGCAAGTAGTGCTGAAAAAAATACTGGAACATGGATAAGGTACAACTGGTAAAAATTGGGGGAAACATCATTGAAAATCCTGAAGTAGTAGCAGATTTTCTAAAAGATTTTGCTGCACTAAAAGGACCTAAGATTTTGGTTCACGGGGGTGGAAAAGAAGCCACTGCTTTGGCAAAAAAAATGGGTGTTGAAGTAAGCCTCGTAGACGGAAGAAGGATTACCGACGCTGCCAATTTAGAATTGATTACCATGGTCTATGCTGGGAAACTAAATAAATCCATTGTGGCACAACTCCAATCCCTGTCCTGTAACGCTGTGGGGATTACCGGTGCGGATGGAAATGCCTACACTGCCAAAAAAAGAGCGGTTCTAGAGCTGGACTATGGCTTTGTAGGAGACCTTACCCAAATCAATACCAATTTTTTTAAAAACTTACTCCTTCAAAACAACTGCCCCGTTTGCTGTGCGGTTTCCCACGACGGACAAGGACAACTTCTCAACACCAATGCCGATACCATCGCAGCAGCGATTGCCGTCGCCCTTTCCGAACATTTTGAAGTAGTTTTAACTTACTGTTTTGAGAAAAATGGAGTTTTAGAAACCCTTCAAGACGAAAACTCTGTTATCCCTATCATTGACTCTAAAACCTACGGCGAACTGAAGAGCAAAGGCATCATCGCTGAAGGGATGCTACCAAAGCTACACAACTGTTTTGAAGCGTTGGAAAAAGGCGTGCAGGCAATCCGAATTGGAGGTCCAAAAATCTTTTCAGAGAATAACCCATTTACTAAAATTCAAAAATAATGCTGACCCAAAACGCCATTACCTTATTACAAGATTTAATTCAAATTGAATCCTTTTCCAAAAAGGAATCCGGAACTGCTCAACGGCTGGAACACTGGTTTGAAGAATACAAGATTCCCTTTCAAAGAAAAGACAACAATTTATGGGCGGTAAACAAAGCTTTTGACTCAAAAAAACCTACACTACTCCTAAATTCACATCACGATACGGTTCTACCCAATCAGGCCTATACGCGAGATCCTTTTACAGCAGACCTCGTCGACGGGAAGCTTTACGGTTTGGGAAGCAACGATGCGGGGGGCGCTTTGGTTTCCCTCTTGGCTTTGTTTACCCATTATTACGCTCATACAGACCCTGCATACAACCTCCTTTTTGTGGCTTCAGCCGAAGAAGAAACTGCAGGAGAAAAAAGCTTGCGCAACTTACTCCCCGACCTTCCCAAGATTGATTTGGCAATTGTTGGGGAGCCTACCTTGATGCACTTAGCCATTGCCGAAAAAGGCTTGGTCGTTTTTGATGTTGTAATCAAAGGAACCCCAAGCCATGCTGCACACCCCAATACGGACAACCCGTTGATGAAGCTCCCAGAAATCATTAAAAAAATTGAAAACCTATCCTTTGAAAAAGTCTCTCCTGTACTGGGTCCTGTGAAGGTGACGCTCACTCAAGTTGAAGCGGGAAGTCAACACAATGTGGTGCCCTCTGAAGTCCAATTGGTATTGGATGTTCGGGTAAATGAATGTTATACCAATACTGAAATTAAAGAACGTATTCAAGCCGCGCTCCCCTGTGAAGTAACCCCTAGATCGCTACGTCTGCAAAGCTCATCAATTGATGAAAATCATCCCCTTGTTCAGGCGGGAAAAAAATTAGGAAGAAACGTCTATGGCTCCCCTACTCTTTCAGATCAGGCGGCATTGAGTTGTCCTTCCTTAAAGTTGGGACCTGGAGACTCTACGCGCTCTCATTCCGCAGATGAGTATATTTATGTAAGCGAAATTGAAGAAGGCATTGCCCTTTATATCGAATTAGTAAAACAAATCCTTTAATTATGAAACTCTGGCAAAAAGGGGCAGCAGCCCATGAAAAAGTAGATCATTTTACCGTGGGTAAGGACCGGGAATACGATTTGGTTCTGGCTCAATACGATTGTCAAGCCTCCAGTGCACATGCTAAAATGTTAGTCAAAATTGGATTGATTCGCCCCGAGGAAGCCGAGCAACTTGTTGCTGTTTTAACCGAGATTCAACAACAGGCAGAAGCGGGCACTTTTACTATTGAAAAGGAATTTGAAGACATGCATTCCAAAATCGAGCACGTCCTTACAGAACGTCTTGGTGATCTAGGGAAAAAGATCCATACCGCCCGTTCCAGAAACGATCAAGTATTGGTGGCGATGCACCTCTATATAAAACATGAATTAGGAGCAATCAAAACCCAAGTCACCGCACTCTTTGATTTACTTCTTTCCTTAGCTGAAAAACACCAAAACGAATTGATGCCTGGCTATACCCATTTACAAGTGGCCATGCCTTCTTCCTTTGGTTTGTGGTTTTCCGCTTATGCTGAAAGTTTGATCGACGACCTCTATTTTTGGCAAAGTGCCTATAAAATAGCGGATCAAAATCCTTTGGGTAGCGCAGCAGGGTACGGAAGTGCTTTTCCCATTGATCGGGATTTTACTACAAAGGCACTTGATTTTTCCCAACTCAAAATAAATTCTGTAGCCGCTCAGATGAGCCGTGGGAAACTGGAAAAAAGTACCGGGATGGCCTTATCTGCAATAGGAAGCACGCTTGCTAAATTCAGTATGGATGTTTGTCTTTATATGGGACAAGACTTTAATTTTATTTCTTTTCCAGACAATTTGACTACAGGCTCTAGTATTATGCCTCATAAAAAGAATCCCGACCTCTTTGAATTGGTACGAGGAAAATGTAATAGTGTTCAAGCCTTACCCAATCAGTTGACCTTACTGACCACCAACCTCCCCAGTGGCTATCATCGGGAATTACAACTGGCAAAAGGGCCGATTATCGATGCGATCCAAGAAATCAAAGGGTGTCTTGAAATTCTCCTATTCAGTTTACCTAAGATACAGGTAGCGAAAGACAGCACTACTCAAAAAAAATATGACTACCTCTTTAGTGTGGACACTTTGAACCAAGAGGTACTTGCAGGAAAGCCCTTCCGAGATGCCTATCGGGACTTAGGTAATGCTATTGAAAAGGGAGAATACCAACCCAACCGAGAAGTAAAACATACCCACCTGGGGAGTATCGGAAATCTTGGTTTAGAGCAAATTAGAGAAAAAATAAAACCTTTTTTATCCTAAAAATCTCGGTAATTATAGGGAGCTCTATAGGCGCGGTCCAGCATTAAATTGGCTCCAGGATCATCCACAAATTGTTCACGAACAGGATTCCATTCCAGAGGTCGCTGCAAGGCGTATGCAATGTTGGCCACATTACAAACTGAAGCCGTACGGTGTCCGATTTCCACGTCACAAATAGGACGAGTGCGATCTCGAATGGCTTGCAACCAATCTTCGTGGTGATTTTTACTGTGATATACCCGTTTGGCATTGGGAGTTTCAATGGGTTTGTCAGCTAGACTTGCATCGGGATAGGTTTTTAAATATCCCCTACTGATTTCCAAGCGTCCTTCTGTACCGATAAATTGAATCTCGTTGTTGTTTTTGCCCCACTTGGTATGGGTTACCTTAATGCCATTTTCGTAGGTGTAAACCAAACCACTTTCTGAAGGTGAACTCGGAGGTGTAAACTGGACAGGGCCAGTATGGTCTTGATCCAAAGCCCACTGTACAATATCAAACATATGAGCACCCCAGTCGGTGACCATACCTCCTCCAAATGGGTAGTAGTCTCGCCACATACCCCAACGTTTGTCCCCAATAGGACACGCCAAATCCTCCTGGTACCCTCG
>CAXGYE010000014.1:0-11731 GCA_964013865.1 uncultured Flavobacteriaceae bacterium | reverse complement strand
AGCCTTTTGAATTGAGTTCCAATACTGCCGTTTTCCGATCTGGAATTAATATTTCCAATATAGGGCCTAGATTAAATTATGACTCTGGAGCACAAAAAAGTTTTATACCGACCAATATGAGAATAGGGGCAGGAATAGATCTTTTTTTTGATGATACCAACCGTTTAGGATTTTATACTGAATTTAGCAAGCTATTAGTCCCGACACCAATAGCTGTTTTCGATTCTAACGAAGATTTCTTAGGCTACCGTCAGCCCGATATCGATTTTATCAATGGAATCATTACTTCTTTTTCTGACGCTCCTGGGGGGTTGGCAGAAGAACTTAGTGAAATTACAACAGCGGTAGGTTTGGAATATCGTTTTCAGGAATCCTTTTCCGCCCGTACAGGATTCTTTAATGAGAGTCAGGACAAAGGGTCTAGACGATATCTCACCATGGGAGCTGGATTTAATCTTGATTTTATCGAAATCGATCTTTCTTATTTATTTTCAACTTCTCAAGTGAGAAACCCGTTAGAGAACACCATACGTTTTTCTTTATCTCTAAACTTAGATCAATCTGCATCGCAACCCTCTTCAGAGGATAGTCCTGATGACAGTTTGTAAAATTGATCGTACAAAATAGCTCAAATCGTACTGAATTTATGACAGAATTAAGTAATTTTGTACACCATTATTGGATTAGATTATTAGGATTTTATGAAGAAAATAACGAAACAAACTTATCTCGATTGGTACGAGAATATGTTTTTTTGGAGAAAGTTTGAAGACAAATTAGCTGCGGTATACATCCAACAAAAAGTGCGTGGTTTTTTGCATCTCTACAATGGACAAGAGGCTGTTTTAGCAGGATCATTACACGCCATGGAAATTGGAAAAGACCGAATGATCACGGCATATAGAAATCACGTCCAGCCAATAGGGATGGGTGTTGATCCCAAAAAGGTGATGGCAGAGCTCTACGGCAAGGCAACAGGAACCTCTCAGGGTCTTGGTGGCTCCATGCATATTTTTTCTAAAGAACACAAATTTCATGGGGGTCACGGAATTGTAGGAGGACAAATCCCCCTGGGTGCAGGAATGGCATTTGGAGATAAATACTTTGAACGAGATAATGTAACCCTTTGTTTTATGGGTGACGGTGCTGTACGACAAGGATCACTTCACGAAACGTTAAACTTAGCTACACTTTGGCAATTGCCCGTGGTTTTTGTAGTTGAGAATAATGGCTATGCCATGGGAACTTCCGTTGCTCGGACGGCTTCTCATGAAGAGATATGGAAACTCGGTTTGGGATATGATATGCCCTGTGAGCCCTGTGACGGTATGGATCCAGTAGCTGTTGCCAAAGCGATGGATAAAGCGATAGGTTTAGCCAGAAAAGGAGGAGGCCCTTCTTTTATAGAAATGAAAACCTACAGATATCGCGGTCATTCCATGTCCGATGCACAACATTACCGTACTAAAGACGAGGTTGAAGAATACCGAAAAATTGATCCCATTACCCAAGTCAAAGAGATCATTCTATCTAAAAAGTATGCAACCCAAAAACAGTTGGATGAAGTTGATGCTTCTGTAAAAGAACGCGTAAAAGAATGTGAAAAATTCGCAGAATCTTCGCCGTATCCGGACAAGAGCTTGATGTATGATGCGGTTTATGAGCAAAAAGAGTATCCATTTATAAAACACAAATTGTAGCAGATGGCGGAAATAATAAACATGCCGAGGTTGAGCGATACGATGGAAGAGGGAACCGTTGCAAAATGGTTTAAAAAAGTGGGAGATCAGGTGAGCGAAGGAGACATCTTAGCCGAAATTGAAACTGATAAAGCAACCATGGAATTTGAATCCTTCAACGAAGGGGAATTGTTGCATATAGGTATTCAAGAAGGGGGGACGGCACCCGTGGATACACTTTTGGCTATTATAGGTGATAAAGGGGAAGACATTTCAGCACTGCTTTCTGGAGGAGATGTCACCACATCAGAACCAGAAGAAGAAAAAGTTGTTGCTCCCTCTGCTGATACTGGGGCATCTTCAGAAACTGTTGCGATGCTGGAAGGAGCAGAGGTCATCACTATGCCCAGGCTAAGTGACACCATGGAAGAAGGGACTGTGGCGAAGTGGAATATAAAAGTCGGAGATACGGTCAACGAAGGAGATATTTTGGCTGAAATAGAAACAGACAAAGCCACGATGGAATTCGAATCTTTTTATCAAGGTGAATTGCTTCATATTGGATTGCAAGAAGGAGAATCTGCGCCTGTGGATAGTGTTTTGGCGGTTATTGGAAAAGCAGGAACAGATCCGAGCCTTGTAGCTGCTGCTCTTGCAAGTAGTAGTGAACCTCCGATTAAGCAAGAAGCTACACCCTTACCCGAACCAGAACCAGTCCCTACAAAAGCAGAAGCTGTATCTGAAGTTCAAAGTTCAGCTCCTGTGGCGGCGGCTCCAGTAATTTCAGCACCACCTGTCAAGTCAAACGGAAGAATTATTGCTTCTCCTTTGGCAAAGAAATTGGCTGTTGAAAAAGGCATAGACCTCAGTCGAGTTCAAGGAACAGGTGACGGTGGGAGAATCATTAAAAGAGATATTGACCAGTATCAGCCTCAAGCTGCGGGGACTATACAAGCTTTTGTACCTAACGGTACAGAATCCATTACGGAAGTTGCAAACTCGCAAATGCGAAAAACTATTGCAAAACGCTTATCTGCCTCTAAATTTTCTGCACCCCATTACTATCTTGGAGTAGAATTTGATATGGACAACGCTATTGCGTTTAGAAATCAGTACAATTCCATTCCGGACACTAAAATTTCATTCAATGACATTGTGGTAAAGGCAGCTGCTTTGTCCTTGAAGCGACATCCCCAGGTCAACGCAAAGTGGGAAGAGCATCAGATCACCCAGCACCATCACGTACACGTTGGAGTAGCTGTAGCTGTTGAAGACGGTTTGGTAGTGCCTGTAGTGAAATTTACAGACGAACAAACTCTACCACAAATTGGTGCTGCTGTAAAAGATTATGCTGTTCGGGCACGTGATAAAAAATTAAAGCCCGAGGAAATGGACGGAAGTACATTTACCATTTCAAACTTGGGTATGTTTGGGATTCAGGAGTTTACTTCGATTATCAACCAACCCAATGGAGCTATTTTATCGGTAGGTGCCATTGTGCAAAAACCCGTGGTTAAAGACGGTGTAATCGTCGTTGGGAACACGATGAAGCTTACCCTAGCTTGCGATCACCGTGTGGTGGATGGGGCTACAGGGGCCCAATTTTTACAAACCCTTCGGGAGTTTGTAGAAAATCCGTTGACGATGGTTTTGTAAGGATAAATTTATTGAATTTCCTTACCTTTAATACATGTCAAAAACAATTGTAGTAACAGGAGCAAGTCGCGGGATTGGTCGTGCTTTGGTTGACCTTGCCGCACAAGCAGGTCACCACGTATATGCACTTTCCCGAAATACGAAAACACTTTCCGCAACAGAATTTATTCATCCACTTTCTATTGATTTATTAGATGAAGTGGCACTTGCCGATTTTGCTTCTACCCTCCAGAAGGAGCAGAGACCCGTTGACGCTTTGGTCAACAATGCAGGGGCTTTTTTAAATAAACCTTTTGCTGAAACTTCTAGGGAAGAGTTTGAATCCATTTTTCAAGTCAATGTTTTTGGTTTGGCATCTATTACAAGAAAACTCTTACCTCAACTCCATCCCCAAGGGCATGTGGTCAATATCAGCAGTATGGGTGGGCTAGCAACTACTGTAAAATTTCCTGGCTTGGCAGCCTACAGCAGCAGCAAAGGCGCTTTGAATATTTTAACGGAATTACTAGCAGAAGAGTTCAAAGAAAGCGGTCCTGCATTTAACGCATTAGCCCTTGGCGCAGTACAAACCGAAATGTTGGAGGAAGCCTTCCCCGGTCTACAAGCACCCTTGTCCGCAGTGGAAATGGCTGCCTACGTATTAGAATTTGCCTTGACAGGGCAACAGTATTTTAACGGTAAAATTCTACCTGTCTCTTCCTCAACGCCTTAGGCTCATGGAGCAAGTACTATCATTTATCCCAACACCAGCAAAACTACAAGTCGAAGAGCTTTTGGAAGCGACACCTATTGAAATTAAAATTACCCCAAAGCGACTTACTAAGCATGGAGATTTTAGAAGACAGGCAAATGGCACTTCTTTAATCACCCTCAATGCCACTCCGAATCCCTACCGTTTTTTAATTACTCTTTTACACGAATTGGCACACTTTAAGGTGTCTCAACAATTTTCTTTGAGAGTAAAGCCACACGGTGCGGAATGGAAAACTGCCTACAGAAAGATCTTAGTGCCTTTTTTAAATCCTGAGATTTTTCCAGACCCTATATGCAGTGTATTAGCACGGCATATGAAAAACCCAAAAGCATCAACAGATCGAGACTTTAAACTTGTAATGGCGTTGAGAAAATACGATCCCCCTTCTTTGAAAACACCTGTTTTCGAATTGGAATCTGGGCAGTACTTTTCTTTAGATAATGGGCGCGTTTTTACCAAATTAAAAAAACGCCGAACACGCATTGAATGCAAGGAGCTAAAAACGGGAAGAATCTATCTTTTTAGTCCTCATGCCGAAGTACTTCCTGAGTAAAGTTAAGTTTTCAAATACATTTCCCGTACTTTCTTGAAAAGATCTGACGAGTAAACAAAGTTAGAAACCGCCTCATTTTCAGTAGTGAAAATATCTTCTTTGGTTCCCTCCCAAGCTTTTTTTCCGTTGAGTAGAAATACGATTTTTTCTCCGATTTCCATAACCGAGTTCATATCGTGGGTATTGATAACCGTGGTGATGTTGTATTCTGAGGTGATTTCTTGAATTAAGTTGTCAATCAAAATGGCGGTTTTAGGATCCAATCCAGAATTGGGTTCATCACAAAATAAATATTTAGGATTCATTACGATGGCACGGGCAATAGCCACCCGTTTTTTCATACCCCCTGAGATTTCATCTGGAAATTTTTCATTTGCGTTTATCAGATTCACTCTTTTAATCACTTCATTCGCTCGATCGCGAATTTCATCATTTTCCTTATCGGTAAACATTTGCATAGGAAACATAATATTTTCTTCTACTGTCATCGAATCGAATAGGGCGCTGCCCTGAAATACCATTCCTATTTCTTGTCGTAGGACCGAACGTTCATTAACCGTCATCTCACTGATGGCTTTGTTTTCAAAAAGAATTTTTCCTGAATCGGTTTGAAAAAGACCAAGCAAACATTTTAGAAAAACAGTTTTCCCCGACCCACTTTGACCAATGATCAAATTGGTCTTTCCTTTCTCAAAAACTGTCGAGATACCCTTGAGGACTTGGGTTCCATCGAAAGATTTTATAATGTGTTCAACTTGAATCATTTAGGTAAGTAATAGCTGAGTGATCAAATAATTTAATAAAATAATAACGACACTGGTCCAAACAAAAGAGACGGTACTGGCTTTACCCACCTCCAGTGCTCCACCTGTCATAAAGTACCCATGAAAAGACGGGACTGTCGCTAGGATAAAAGAGAAAAAGGCAGTTTTGATAAACGCATAGGTGATATGAAAGGGAATAAAATCCAATTGGATTCCTTCAACAAATTCGGTGCTAGAGGAAAAGCCTCCATAAACACAAGCGATATAGCCTCCAAAAATTCCTAAAAACATAGAGAGACAAATCACTAAAGGATATAACGAAAGGGCAACAATTTTGGGGAAAATAAGATAATTGTAGGTGTTGATTCCCATTACTTCCAAAGCATCAATTTGTTCGGTAACTCGCATAGTGCCGATACTTGAGGTGATGTAAGACCCTACTTTTCCAGCCATAATAACGGAAATAAAGGTGGGTGCGAATTCTAAAATTATGGATTGACGTGTAGCAAAACCAATAAGGTTTTTAGGAAGTAAAGGGTTTTCTAAATTCAATGCGGTCTGAATGGAAACTACACCCCCTACAAAAAAGGAGATAAAAGAAACGATTCCTAAAGATCCGATTATAAGGGAATCGATATCCTTTAAAATCAATTGTTTTAAAATTCTCCACTTCGTAAATTTTCCAAACACACTTTGGAGCATTAAAAAGTATTTTCCGATGTTTGAAAGGATTTTCATACCCTATCAAAGGTAGCAATTTTAAGCAAAAGGTTTTTTGTTTTAAAACTAGAATTTTAGACAAAAAGGCTTAAATCCTGTAGGTAATGGCATTGATATTCATCCCCGCTCCCACAGAAGCAAATAGGATCAAATCCCCTTTTTTTAATTCGTGACCACCGTAATTTTCTTTGCGTACCATATCAAAAAGAGTAGGTACCGTGGCTACTGAACTGTTTCCAAACTCTTGAATATTCATTGGTAAAATATCCTCAGGCATCGGCCTTTTGTAAAGTCGGTAGAATCGTTTTATTATGGCATCGTCCATTTTTAAATTGGCCTGATGAATGAATATTTTTTTGACTTCTTCAATACCTACTCCAGAAGCATCAAGGCAAGATTGAATGGCTAGTGGTACCTTACTCAAAGCAAATTCATAGACTTTTCTTCCAAACATTTTGATGTATTTGGTTCCTTCCCCTTTGTCATTAGCCGGGCCATAAAAAATAAATTCTGCTTCTCCCTCTGCGGTATAGGTGACAGTTTTGTGAGATAAAATACCTCCTTCCTCTGTTGTAGCTTCAACCAATGTAGCTCCTGCTCCATCTGCGTAAATCATAGAATCCCGATCGCTGTGGTCCAATACTCGAGATAGGGTGTCTGCGCCTAGTACGAGACATTTTTTTGCCATTCCCGCTTTTATAAATGCTTTAGCCTGGATAACTCCTTCTACCCATCCGGGACAACCAAATAAAATATCATAAGCTACACAGTTGGGATTTTGAATTTTTAGTCCTGCTTTTACTCTAGAGGCTAAACTAGGAAGTGTATTAACTTGATTTGAATTTGCAGAAATATCTCCTACATTGTGTGCAACAATAATATAATCAATTTGTTCAGGATCGGCTTGGGCATCTTTTATTGCGACTTGAGCTGCTTCTACAGCAATATCTGTGACGGTCTGATCGTCTTCAATGTATCTACGCTGTTCAATACCTGTGATCGCCTTAAACTTTTCGATAATTTCTTCATTAGAACTAGTTATGGGAGCTCCGCTGGAATCGAAAAACGAATGCTTTGAAAAAGCAGAATTAGATGCTGCTTTTTGAGGAATACTACTACCGCTACCTGTGATTTTTATGTTCATGAATGGTATTCAAAAGTAGTTTAATAATGAATTCCTTTTAATAACATCTAAAAAAGGCTACGAAGTCTAATCCTAAAAATCAGCGGTTTTAGATCGAAAGATAATTAAATAAAACATTGTATATCAGCTTATTATATACGATTCTATGGGTGTACAGCTACACACCAAATTACGATCTCCATAGGCTTCATCCACCCTTCTTACGGTGGGCCAAAATTTATTTCCTGCCACAAATTCTAACGGGAAAGCCGCCTTCTGACGGGAATAGGGAAACTCCCATTGATCCTGGGTGATCATTTCCAGGGTGTGCGGTGCATTTTTGATTAAAGCATGGTCGTCTTCGTTTTCTGAGGCAATTTCCATTCGGATAGAAATCATCGCATCACAAAAGCGATCCATTTCCGCCATACTTTCGCTTTCCGTAGGCTCTATCATCATCGTTCCTCCAACAGGAAATGAAACTGTGGGAGCATGAAAGCCATAATCCATTAAACGTTTAGCGATATCCACTACCTCTATTCCAAATTCTTTAAAGGGTCTGCAATCAATGATAAGCTCGTGTGCTGCACGCCCCTTTTCTCCTGTGTAGAGAATTTCGTAGGCACCTTCCAGACGTTTTTGGATGTAATTTGCGTTGAGAATGGCAATTTCTGTGGCTTTTTGAAGCCCAGCACTACCCAGCATTTTAATGTAACCATAAGAAATCAAACAGGCCAAAGCCGAGCCAAAAGGAGCTCCAGAAATAGATGTAATGGCTTTTTCTCCTCCCGTTTCTATGACGGGATTTCCAGGCAGAAAAGGGGCCAAGTGTGCTGCCACACAAATAGGCCCTACACCCGGACCACCGCCACCGTGTGGGATGGCAAAGGTTTTGTGTAAATTTAAATGACAGACGTCTGCTCCGATAGCTGCAGGACTCGTTAACCCAACTTGTGCATTCATATTCGCACCGTCCATATAAACTTGTCCTCCACAGTCGTGAATCAATTGGGTAATCTCTTTAATTTTTGCTTCAAATACTCCATGAGTACTCGGATAGGTAATCATCAATCCCGCTAGGTGGTCTTTGTGGAGCATGGCTTTTTCATGGAGGTCATCCCAGTCAATATTTCCCATGGAATCGGTTCCCGTAACCACGACTTTCATTCCCGCCATTACTGCGGAAGCTGGATTGGTTCCATGAGCCGAAGCGGGAATCAAACAGATGTTGCGGTGTGAATCCTTGTTGTTTTCGTGATAGGCACGAATTACCATAAGACCAGCATATTCCCCTTGAGCACCTGCATTTGGCTGAAGAGAAGAGGCTGCAAATCCTGTGACTTCATTGAGTTGCACTGTCAGTTCGGCAAGCATTTTCTGGTATCCCGCAGCTTGGTCTACAGGGACAAAAGGATGAAGACTTCCCCAGTTGGGATCACTCAGAGGTAACATCTCTGCGGCTGCGTTGAGTTTCATGGTACAAGACCCTAATGAAATCATGGAATGGTTCAAGGCTAAATCTTTACGCTCCAAAGATTTGATGTATCGCATGAGTGTGGTTTCCGAATGATAGGTATTGAAAATAGGATGTGTTAAAAAACTACTTTTTCTCAAGTGATCACTGCGTAATTTGAGAACCTCTTTTTCAGTCCTTTTAGGCATTTCTGATTTTTCCAAATAGGCTAAAAACACAGAAGTTATTTTTTCAATATCTTCCTTTGAGCATGTTTCATTTAGAGAAATACAAACTGTTTCCTCATCGGGATAGAAGAAATTAATTTCTTCTGCCTCTGCGAGGGGTTTAATTGAAGCAACCTCTGCTGCAACTTGAAGTGTATCGAAAAAAGAGTCATTTTTTTGAACAAAGCCTAAGGCTTCAAGATTTTGATTCAGTTTTACCGTTTTGCGATGAATTCCTTCTGCGATAAATTGAAGTCCTTTAGGACCGTGATACACAGCATACATCCCTGCCATAACAGCTAGAAGCACCTGAGCTGTGCAAATATTGGAGGTGGCGCGATCTCTTTTGATGTGTTGCTCACGAGTTTGTAAGGCCATACGAAGTGCTGGAGTGTCGTTTAGATCACGTGTTTGTCCAATAATACGTCCGGGGATATTTCTTTTGTAGTGCTCCCGTGTAGCAAAAAATGCGGCATGAGGTCCACCGTAGCCTAGAGGAATTCCAAAACGCTGTGTCGTCCCTACAACCACATCTGCACCAAATTTTCCGGGACTTTCCAACACCACCAAACTCATAATGTCTGCGGAAACAACAGTGCAGACACCTTGACTTTCTGCTTTTTCAATCCACGATTTTAAGTTGGGAATGGCTCCTTTTTTTCCAGGATACTGGAATAAAGCTCCGAAAAATTCTGAGTCGTATTCAAAATGTTCAGGGTCTCCAACAAGAATATCAATTCCCAAAGGAGTGGCTCGAGTATAGAGTAGCGAAAGGGTTTGAGGGAGCACGTTTTGATCGACAAAAAAGCGGAACGCTTGTTTGCGTTTTTGGTCTTTGGTTCTCGCTCCAAAAAGCATGGTCATGCCTTCTGCAGCTGCTGTACTTTCGTCTAAAAGTGAGGCATTGGCCAATTCCATACCTGTAAGATCACACACTAGGGTTTGAAAATTGAACAGGGCTTCCAGTCTTCCTTGGGCTATCTCTGCTTGATAAGGGGTATAGGCTGTGTACCAGCCTGGATTTTCTAAAATATTCCTTTGAATCACAGCAGGAGTTATGCACTGATGATACCCCAATCCGATATAAGTATTGAAAATTTTATTCTCTTTTCCCAGCTTGTTGATGTGTTTTGAAAACTCATATTCACTAACCCCTTCGGGCAAATCCAGTGGTTTTTGAAGACGAATCGATTCTGGGATGGTCTCCTCGAGGAGTTCGGTCAACGAAGACGCATCAATTTTTTGCAGCATTTTTCGTATCTCTTCTTCATTTGGACCTAAATGTCTATTTAAAAACATATCCGTTCTCATGCATAATCTTTTTAGCATCTCAAAAATAAGCTTTCCTATGGTTTTTTTTTAAACTTCATTTTAGGTTTTGAAATTATTTTTTAAAAAACAGCTTGTCTTTCAAGAAACTTTAGATATTTACCTATGAAAAAAAAGTTACAAATACTTTTTAGTTTTTATATCAAATCAAGCATGCACGTTGCTTTAGCTGCAGTTTCGCTTGCTTTTATTTCGCTTCAAGTAGCTTCTCAAAGACCCACCTATTCATTGTTAATATTTATTTTTTGTAGTGCCTTTTTTGCATACAATTTTGTTAAAATTTATCCTGTTATTAAAACAAAAAACAGCAAAAATTTCCCTCATCTTATTTTTTGGCTTTCTTTTGAATGTGGTCTTGCGAGTTTATACCTTTTTTTTAAACTGACTGCAGCAACCCAACTCATCGTTTTTGTCGGAGGTATTTTAGTGCTTTTGTATAGTGTGCCATTTTCACAGAATAAAGAAAATTTAAGAAACTCCAAAGGTTGGAAAATGTATTTGGTGGTTTTGACTTGGATTCTGCTTACGGTGGGAGTCCCTTTAGCCATGACCCCAACTTTTGATGTCAACTTGTTTCTGCAACTTATGTTGATTCAAGGGGTTTATATTTTTGTAGCCATTATTCCCTTTGAGATTCGAGATTTAGCCATAGATTCATCAAGTCTAAATACTCTTCCGCAACGTTTGGGTGTTTTTCGAGTGAAAATTCTTGGCTGGGTGTTACTTAGTATAACATTGGTTTTAACTTTTTATTTTTTTGGAGGAACGGCTCCTTTTACTCTGAGCACCGTATTGAGTTTTGGGTTACTCGCCATTTTTTTAGCTCGATCTTCTCCCAATCAATCCTTGTATTTCAGCAGCTTTTGGGTAGAAGCCATCCCAATAGTTTGGGCCGTCAGTTATTATTTTATTGATTAACTTTAGGTGTTCGATTTAAATTCAAAGTAATGAAACAGTTTTTTGTAGTTTTTCTTTTTTTGGTGTCTTGTTCACAGCAACAACCACAGGTACAACTTGTAGAAAAAGAAAAATTTGAGCAATTGATGAAGCAAGAGGTTCAGCTGATTGATGTTCGAACTTCAGGGGAATTTCAAGGTGGAACGATAGGAGATGCACAAAATATTGATTTTAATGCGCCGGACTTCAAGGCACAAGTTTCTAAGCTAGATAAGGACAAGCCGGTATTGGTATTTTGTGCAGCAGGAGGTCGGAGTGCCGGTGCCTCAAAAGTATTAGATTCCCTCGGGTTTAAGAGGATTTATGACCTTAAGGGAGGCTATCGAGGGTGGTAAGCCTTACTTGTAAACCTCTTTTTTTAGTTTTTCAATTTCTTTTTGTTGTTCTACCAATGCGTTGACCAAAACGGGAATCAAGCCCTGATAGTTAAGACTTTTTACTCCTTGACTTTCGTAAACTAAATTGGGTAAAATAGTTTCGATCTCTTCAGCGATAAATCCAAATTGAACTTTTCCA
>CAXGYE010000013.1:0-12051 GCA_964013865.1 uncultured Flavobacteriaceae bacterium | reverse complement strand
GGTAAGACACCGTAACGATATACCTCATCCAAAAGTTCTTTACCAAAGTCATACAAACTGTCCAAAGTCATCGGGTTCTGTTGACCTTGAAAAAAATCTATAAATGCTTCGGAATATTCTGAAAAGACTTTATTTTTTAGTGCTTCGTCAGCACGTAAATAGGGTTTTAGATTTTTTAAAGCGGCTACTTCATCTTTTGCAATTTCCTCTTCAGATTTTAAAATAGAAAAGTCAAAGGGGGAATAGAAATCGGGATATTGCCAAACCTTTCCTTTTTGAAATTCGTACTTGAATTGACCTTCTAAAGGAAAAATGTAAAGAATCAAAACTGAACTGGATAAAATCAATAAAGATTTGTAAAATAGCCCCTGCTGAGCGACAATATACTTCCAAAGCGATTTCAAAAGTTTTCTTTTAATCAAAGCTACATAAACTTACGCGGATAGTTGCTATTTTCTTTATAGTTCAACGCTTGTGGATTTAAAATCCCTATTTTTGTTTTTTGTGTTTGCAACAAATTCATTTGAATATTAAATTTTGGACTACGGCATCTGTCATCTAAGCATCGTTCCGATGCGTAGTGAACCTTCTCATCAAAGTGAGTTGGTTTCACAGCTTCTATACGGAGATTGTTTTAAAATCATTTCAAAGAAAAAAAATTGGTTGCAAATTACATCGCTCCCAGACCAATACTTTGGGTGGATTGACGAAAAGCAAGTTCAAACTATTTCAAAATCTGATGCAGAAAAAATCTTTAAGTTTCCAATTTACAGCAACCAATTGGTAGATTACGTAGAAACTCCTAGACATCAACTGACTGCACTTGTATTGGGCAGTAATATCGGAGCTTGTGAAAAGTTAGGACATCTGTACGAAGGATCCAAACAGCCCAAAAAAATGAACAAGTCGAACCTCCTTAAAACCGCTTCCATGTATTTAAACGCTCCCTATTTATGGGGAGGAAAAACCCCTATGGGTATTGATTGTTCAGGACTCACACAAATGACCTATCGAATAAATGGATTGTCCATTCCCAGAGATGCTTCACAACAAGCGCAACTGGGAGATACCCTAAGCTTTATCGACGAAAGTGAAGCAGGTGATCTTGCCTTTTTTGATGATGCTGATGGTAAAATTATTCACGTTGGCTTACTTCTTGAAAATTATTATATTCTACATGCTCACGGTAAAGTCCGTATCGATCGAATCGATCAAACAGGAATCTACAATACCGAAAGCCAACAGCATTCTCACAAACTGAGAATCATCAAAAAATTGGTGTAAAAAAACCCTCTAAATTAGAGGGTTATAAATGGATATTCTTTAGGTCATTGGTTTATTCTACCAACTCTTTCATTCTTTTAAAACCATCGTTGTTACCTAGTGTACCATAAATATTCATGAGCGTACTTATCGCTTCTTGGTTTTTATTGATTTCAACAAGTTTTTCTAAAATAGGAACACACTCTTTGTAGAGGTTTTCCCTAGTCTCTTTTAACTCATCGTAACGTGCATTATCCGCTCTAGAAGTTCCTAAACCATTCATTTCTTCAACAATTGAACTTTCTCCTTCTAAGATAAGAGAAACCAGATTGAGGTATCCTGACTCAAGGTTAGGATCCAACTCAATTGTTTTTTTATAATACGATTTCGCTTCTTCACTATTTCCATTTTGTGCGTTTACTACACCCAAATTAAAATAAAGCGTCGCATTGTTTGGATCTTGAGTAATTGCTTCTTTCATTAAATCTTCAAAACGATCGCTTTCCTTGAGTTGGATATATAGGTTAGCTTCTGTTAAAATTAGATTTAAATCTTTAGGATCCTCCTTTCGAGCTAACTTAACAGCTTCCATCGCTTTTTCATTATCTCCGAGTTGGGCATAAATTAATGCAATATTTTTGATGATCTCAGGGTATCTAGATTCAGAAGTTTCTTCTCTAAAATCAGTGTACTCTTTTGTTTTTGTATAAAGATTGTATTCTGCTTCTGAAAGCTCAACCTCCTCCTCTGATTTAGGTGGCTTTGCAAAATACTTTGTAACAACCCCGTCATATTTCATCTCCTTTAATTTGTTGTAGTATTTCAAGGCACTTTCAAAATCCTCTCCATTCACGGCACTAGAAGCTGCAAAATACAAATAATCGATATTTGTTTCAGTGTTGATCGTGTAAGCTAAATACAATCTTGAAGCACCGAGGATATAGCGTTGTTCCGCATTGTCTTCAATGGCGCTTGTTACTATATCAGAAGTGAGCTTTAGTAACTCATTGTCATAATCGGGGTCTTTACCCCCCGCAGTAGCGTAAGCCTGATATTTATCATAAGAAGATTGATATTTTTTGTTTGCTTGGTCAATCTTAGCTTCGAGATACGTTTTCTGAAGAGTTACTTTTTCGTCGGCTGCATCAAACAAAGCTGCGTTGGTTTCTAGGATATCAGTTGCGCCTTGCACATCACCAGCTTCAAAGGCTTTTACAGCTTTCTTAATTTCTTTCTTTTGTCCAAAGGCAAGAGAAAGGGTAAAAATAAAAATTAGGGTAACTAGTTGTTTCATTGTATTTGTTTCTTTTAATTTATTCAATAATAGTGCCATCATTTACTTCAAGATCATTGACATCTTCAATGGAATCATCATCTTTCATCACTTTGGCAACTGCGGCAATAGTGTCATCACCTTTCAAGTTAATCAACTTTACTCCTTGAGTAGCGCGACCCATAACTCGTAATGCACTGATTTCCATCCGGATGGCAATTCCAGATTTATTTATAATCATTAAGTCATCTTGGTCGTTTACGCTTTTAATCGCAACCAACTTTCCTGTTTTTTCAGTAATGGAAATGGTTTTCACCCCTTTTCCTCCCCTGTTGGTCACACGGTAATTTTCCACACTAGAACGTTTTCCATATCCATTTTCAGAAACCACAAGTATGTTCGCATCCATGTCATTAACTGCGATCATCCCTACAACTTCATCGCTTGAATCTTTAAGCGTGATCCCCCGAACACCTGAGGCACCCCGTCCCATAGGCCGAGTTTTACTCTCCTCGAATCGAATGGCTTTACCTGATTTTACTGCCAACATGACATGACTGTTACCTGTAGTCAGTTTGGCTTCTAACAATTCATCGTCTTCACGAATACTAATGGCATTGATTCCGTTGGTCCGCGGACGAGAATATTGCTCTAAAGAGGTCTTTTTTACCTGTCCTTTTCGGGTCGCCATAATTACGTAATGACTGTTTACATAGTCTTCGTCCTTTAAATCTTGAGTACAGATAAAAGCCTTGACCTTGTCGTCCTGTTCAATGTTGATTAGGTTTTGAATTGCCCTTCCCTTAGAGGCTTTTGATCCTTCAGGAATTTCATATACCCGCATCCAAAAACACTTGCCTTTTTGTGTAAAAAACAACATGTATTGATGATTTGTTCCTACAAAAAGGGCTTCGAGGAAATCTTCCTCTCGAGTAGTAGAGGCTTTTTGTCCCACTCCTCCTCTGTTTTGGGTTTTGTATTCAACTAGAGGTGTTCTTTTGATATAACCCGCATGGGAAATCGTGATGACTACTTTCTCATTTGGAATCATATCTTCCATACTAAAGTCTCCACCTGCGTATTCGATATTGGAACGGCGTTCGTCTCCGTATTTCTCTTTGATTTCGAGAAGTTCTTCTTTAATAATATTCATGCGACGCTCTTTTTTATCCAAAATATCTTTAAGGTCTGCGATTGTTTTAAGCAGTTCGTCGTATTCTGTTCTCAGTTTGTCTTGCTCTAGACCAGTCAACTGTCTCAAGCGCATTTCAACAATGGCCTTCGCTTGTATTTCGGAAAGTTCAAATCGTTTGATCAGATTTTCTCTTGCAGCATCGGCATTTTGTGAACCTCTAATAATCGCAATAACCTCATCGATATTATCTGAGGCGATAATCAATCCTTCTAAAATATGGGCGCGCTCCTCTGCCTTGCGCAATTCGTATTTAGTTCTTCGTACGACCACGTCATGGCGATGTTCCACAAAATAGTGAATCATGTCTTTGAGATTCAACATTTGTGGTCTTCCTTTGACTAGAGCAATATTATTTACACTAAAAGAAGACTGAAGAGAGGTGTACTTATATAACTTGTTGAGGACAATATTGGGAACTGCATCTCTTTTTAATACGTATACGATCCGCATTCCATTACGATCCGATTCGTCTCGGATCGTACTTATTCCCTCTATTTTTTTATCATTTACGAGTTCCGCGGTTTTTCGAATCATTTCCGCTTTATTGACTTGGTAGGGTATTTCATTTACAATAATACACTCCCTCCCGTTTACCTCCTCAATATTAGCTTTGGCTCGAATAACAATTCGCCCACGACCCGTCAAAAAAGCTTCTTTAACACCCTCATAACCGTATATGGTACCTCCAGTAGGAAAATCAGGCGCCTTGATGGTTTGTATAAGTTCTTCTATAGTGATTTCATTGTTGTCGATGTATTGTATAGTCCCCTCTACTACTTCGGTGAGTTTGTGTGGCGGCATGTTGGTCGCCATACCTACCGCAATTCCTGAAGCTCCGTTGATCAAAAGGTTCGGAACTCGTGTGGGGAGTACGGTGGGTTCTTTTAGTGTATCGTCAAAGTTGAGTTGCAGATCGACCGTTTCTTTATCGATATCCGCCATCAAATCCTCAGACATTTTTCGCATTCGAGCTTCGGTATAGCGCATCGCAGCTGGACTGTCGCCATCTACAGAACCAAAATTACCCTGACCGTCTACTAACAAATAGCGCAAGCTCCATTCCTGAGCCATTCTAACCATTGTATCGTATACAGAACTGTCACCATGGGGATGATATTTACCGAGAACTTCTCCTACAATACGAGCTGATTTTTTGTAGGCAGTATTTGAACGTATTCCCAATTCATGCATTCCAAATAGCACACGACGGTGAACGGGTTTCAATCCATCCCGAACATCGGGAAGTGCACGTGACACAATGACAGACATTGAATAATCAATGTAGGCCGATTTCATTTCATCTTCTATGTTAATAGGAATGAGCTTATCTCCTTCGTTCATTTCATTTGTTTAGATTGTAGCTAAATTAAGGAATAAGCGCACAATTTTATATTAAAACAAGGTCTTAATTATTAAAATTATTAACAGAATTTAACACAGTTTTGGTGGTAAATTAACCCATTGCTTTTTTTGAATTCTTAATATTTTTTTGTCTATTAGCAGGGTATAAAACTTTGGTCTATTATTTGCCTAATTAAGATTTTAAACAAAAAGCTATGGATGATAATTTTTCACCACGCGTAAAAGATGTAATCGCTTTCAGTAAAGAAGAGGCCTTAAGGTTAGGACACAACTTTATTGGTACTGAACATCTTATGCTGGGGATTTTGCGAGATGGAGGCGGAAAAGCAATTGCAATCTTAAACGCAATCGAGGTAAATTTAGATGAATTGCGACGAAAAGTCGAAATTCTTAACCCTGCTGCGGTAGAAGACACCCCATTACTGAACGATAAAAAAAATCTGCACCTCACTAGGCAAGCAGAACGTGCACTAAAGACCACTTTTTTAGAAGCTAAATTGTTTCAAAGTGAATTGATCAATACGGTGCATTTGCTTTTGTGTATTCTCCGAAATGAAAATGATCCCACTACCAAACTTCTCTTTCAGCTCAACGTAGATTATGATATTGTCAAAGAACAATTCAAGCTCATGTTAGCAAACGATACAAATTCTTCTTATGAAGACTTACCTTCTGGTGCATCATTCCCAGAAGAAAAGGAAAATGAAGGTGAGGGTAAAGAAAATCCGTTTATACCCACTTCTGAATCCAAGACTTCAAAAAAGTCAAAAACCCCAGTACTTGACAACTTTGGTCGCGACATTACTGCGCTCGCAGAACAAGAAAAATTGGATCCTGTAGTAGGAAGAGAAAAAGAAATTGAGCGTGTGTCACAAATCCTCAGCAGAAGAAAGAAAAACAACCCCTTGCTGATTGGTGAACCCGGAGTGGGTAAATCCGCTATCGCGGAAGGCCTTGCGCTGCGAATCATTCAAAAACGTGTCTCACGAATATTGTACAACAAGCGTGTAGTGAGTTTGGATTTGGCTAGTTTAGTAGCTGGAACAAAATATAGAGGACAGTTTGAAGAGCGGATGAAAGCGCTGATGAACGAATTGGAAAAAAATGACGACATTATTCTCTTTATTGACGAAATACACACCATTGTAGGTGCAGGGGGTGCCACAGGAAGCTTAGATGCATCAAATATGTTCAAGCCTGCTCTGGCACGCGGAGAAATTCAATGTATTGGAGCAACTACCCTAGACGAATACAGACAAAACATCGAAAAAGATGGTGCCTTAGAGCGTCGTTTTCAAAAGATACTTGTAGAACAAACCAGCAACGAGGAAACCCTAGAAATCTTAAAAAATATTAAAGAGCGTTATGAGAACCACCACAATGTAAACTACACGGATGATGCTCTGAGTGCTTGCGTTGATTTGACAGACCGCTATATGTCAGATCGTTTTCTTCCCGACAAAGCGATTGATGCATTAGACGAAGCAGGATCAAGAGTTCATATTAACAATATGAGCGTCCCTCAAGAGATTATTGATTTGGAAAGTCAACTCGATCAAGTACGAGAATTGAAAAACTCTGTGGTAAAAAAACAAAAGTACGAGGAAGCTGCCAAGCTCCGTGATGACGAAAAACGGGTAGAACGTTTGTTGGTTGATGCCCAAGATCGCTGGCAAGAAGACTCAAAGCAAAATCGAGTTACAGTCACTGATAATGATATCGCCGATGTCGTCTCGATGATGACCAATATTCCTGTAAATAAAATTGTAAAATCAGAGAAAAATAAACTCTCTAAACTGACTAAAATAATTGGTTCTAAACTTATTGGTCAGCAAGAAGCTGTAGAAAAAGTAGTCAAAGCCATTCAGCGAAATCGAGCGGGACTCAAAGCTCCCGACAAACCCATCGGTTCCTTTATTTTCCTTGGACAAACAGGAGTGGGTAAAACCCAACTGGCAAAAATTCTCGCCTCAGAAATCTTTGAATCTGAAGAAAATCTCATTCGCGTTGACATGAGTGAGTACATGGAAAAATTTGCCATCTCCCGTTTAATCGGTTCACCTCCAGGCTATGTGGGTTATGAAGAAGGAGGACAGTTGACCGAAAAGGTACGAAGACGTCCCTACTCTGTCATCTTATTGGACGAAGTGGAAAAAGCGCATCCCGATATTTTTAATATGTTGCTGCAGGTACTTGACGATGGATTTTTAACCGATAGCCTAGGTAGAAAAATCAATTTCCAAAATACCATTATAATCATGACTTCCAACGTAGGAGCACGTCAGGTAAAAGATTTTGGAAGAGGGTTAGGATTTGAAACAGCTTCGCAAAAAGCTCAGTCGCAAGAAATCGAAAAAGGTGTGATTGAAAAAGAGTTGAAAAAAACCTTTTCGCCAGAATTTTTAAACCGTATCGATGACATTGTCGTTTTTAATCCTTTGGATCAGAAAGACATTCGTAAAATTGTCGATATCGAATTGGTAAAACTTGTCGACCGCATAAATCAACTTGGATACCAGATCATAGTTTCAGATCCAGCGAAAGATTTTATAGCTGAAAAAGGCTATGACAGCAAATACGGTGCAAGACCTTTAAATCGCGCGATTCAAAAATATGTAGAAGATCTTTTAGCAGAAAATGTTGTAAATAACGCAATTAAAGAAGGAGACAAAATTTTAGTTGATCAAAATAAGAAAGGTGACAACCTACAATTGAAAATCAATCAAAAAGTAGAAACTTCTTAATTAGAGTACATTTTCAGTTCATACTCCATAAAATTCCTCGTTCCTTTAACCTTTTTATCTAAAAAAGGCTCAATCCTAACTAGAAATAGTATTTTTGCGGTTTGTTTTATTGAACTCTTCTACTTAAGAAAGATTCGACTATTAAATTGCATATGAAGGTTTTAAAATTTGGTGGCACTTCTGTCGCAAATCCTGAGAGTCTTACCCATGTCATAGACATTGTAAAAAGCACTAGCGAACCTCAAATTGTCGTAGTCTCTGCGCTAGGAGGAATAACGAATCTCCTCGTGGAGATGGCAGAAAATGCGAGTTCTGGTTTACCCAACTACAAAGAGCATCTTACAACAATAGAAACCAAGCACTTAAATCAAATTGACTATTTTGTTCCTGTGACCTATCAAAGTGAGAGCATCAGTTATCTGAAGTCACAACTCAATGAGCTAGAGGAACTCCTCGAGTCTCTATTTACCCTTAATGAACTGACTACAAAAAGCCTTTCCAAAATTTCCTGCTTTGGTGAAATTTTGTCCAGTACGATCATCTTCAATATACTTAAACACCAAGGTTGTGATGTAATTCTCAAAGATGCACGACAGCTATTGTTTACCCATTCTATTAACGACAGGGAAGTTGTCAATCAAGAATTAAGTGCAGAGAAAACAACCCATTTCATTAATCAGAGTAAAGAAGATATTATTCTTATTCCTGGTTTTATAGCACAAGATGAAGAGGGAAACACTACAACGCTGGGACGTGGTGGATCTGATTATACTGCTTCTCTTCTTGCAAATTTTGTGAATGCTCCTATACTGGAAATCTGGACCGATGTCAGCGGAATGTTTACTGCAAACCCAAAACTAGTTAGTCAAGCCCAGCCCATAGAAAAGCTTTCCTATCATGAGGCAATGGAGCTTTCACATTTCGGAGCGAAAGTCATTTACCCTCCAACCTTGCAACCCTTGATTGAAAAAAAGATTCCTGTATTAATCAAAAACACCTTTGATGCTTCTGCAAAAGGAACCCGCATTGATGAAGAGGGTGCTAATCAAATGGAAGGGGCAACAGTAAAGGGAGTTAGTCATATTGAAGAGGTCGCATTAATCAGTTTGGAAGGGAGTGGCATGATTGGAATTCCTGGCTTTTCTAAAAGGCTATTCGAATGTCTGTCCCTAAAAAAAATCAACATCATCATGATTACCCAGGCCTCTTCGGAACACTCCATCTGCATAGGTGTTCGGTCAGGAGATTCTGGCGCAGCTAAAAAAGCAATCGACGAACATTTTGCCTTCGAAATTAGTCTCAAAAAAGTAGCTCCAGCAAAAATTGAGACAGACATGACTAATATCGCCGTTGTAGGAGACCGTATGAAAGATCACCAAGGGATTAGTGGAAAACTTTTTAGTAGCCTCGGGGCGAACAATATCAATATTAGAGCAATTGCTCAAGGAGCTTCAGAGCGAAATATATCCCTTGTTATTGACAAAAAAAATACCCAAAAAGCCTTGAATACCATTCACGAAAGCTTTTTTGAAGAACAAACCAAAGAGCTAAATCTATTCATCACCGGTGTGGGGAATGTAGGTGGAAAACTCTTGGAACAAATCCAAAGGCAACAAGGCTATCTCTTGGAGCATTTGAGATTAAAAATTCGAGTGATCGCACTTTCCAATTCCAGAAAAATGCTTATTCAGGAAAATCCTATCGAGTTAAACAATTGGGAAGAGCAATTAGACCGTAGTGAGATTAAAGCGGATCGCGATGGCTTCTTTCATCATATAAAGCAACTGAACCTTCGCAATAGCATCTTTGTGGACAATACAGCGAATGAGGTCATTGCAAACGAATACGGGCGGTATTTAGAACACAATATTGGAGTAGTAACCTGCAATAAAATTGCCTGTGCTAGCTCCTTGTCAAACTACCTCGATTTAAAGAAAACTGCGAGGCGCTTTGGAACTCCCTTTTTATTTGAAACTAATGTAGGTGCAGGGCTTCCCGTAATAGATACCCTGAACAACCTCATCGCATCAGGAGATGAAATTCATAAAATCCAAGCCATTCTCTCGGGGAGTTTAAATTTTGTCTTTAATAATTTTACTTCTAAAACTTCCTTTAAAGAGGTCGTGCAGCGTGCACAAGAGGAAGGCTACACAGAACCCGATCCCAAAATAGATCTCAGTGGAGTGGATGTGGCCAGAAAAATTCTAATCCTAGCACGTGAAAGTGGATTTAGTTTGGAATTAAAAGACATTCAAAACAATCCTTTTTTACCTGAAGAAGTGCTGAACACCAACTCCAACGAAGCGTTTTATTCCGCGATAGAAAAAAATGAAACCCACTTTCAAAATTTATTAAAACAAGCAACTGAAAAAAAAGCGAGACTAAAGTATGTCGCTCAGTTGGAAAAGGGCAAAGCAGCTGTAGGGCTTCAAGAAATTGATCCCGATCACGATTTTTATAATTTAGAAGGTAGTGACAACATCATTTTGTTTTATACCAACCGATACAAAGAACAACCCCTCATTGTAAAAGGAGCGGGAGCGGGAGCCGAAGTAACTGCTGGAGGAATTTTTGGAGACATCATTCGAATTGGAAAACGCTAATATGGAAGAAATTAAAATTTTTGCACCAGCAAGTGTAGCCAATGTTTCCTGTGGATTTGATGTACTCGGGTTTTGTTTAGACCCCGTAGGGGACGTGATGCACGTCAGCAAAACCGAAACATCCGGAGTGCAGATTGGGACAGTTACTGGACAAGAATTGCCCAAAGATCCTTTAAAAAATGTTGCCAGTGTAGCCGTTTCCGCTCTTCTGGAGGCTCATCCATCAAAAGAGGGCTTTCGGATCGATATAGATAAAAAAATCAAACCGGGAAGTGGCATTGGAAGTAGTGCGGCCAGTGCAGCAGGAGCTGTATTCGCTGTAAATGAATTATTGGGAGCACCCTATTCCAGAGCTGAATTGGTTCAGTTTGCTATGGCGGGTGAAGCCCTGGCAAGTGGTGCGGCGCACGCGGATAATTTAGCACCTGTACTTTTAGGAGGGTTCACTTTAGTCCGATGCAATACGACTTTAGACATCATCAAACTTCCTACTCCTCAAGATTTAGTGGCAACTGTTATTCATCCTAAAATAGAATTAAAAACCATTCATTCAAGAGCCATTTTAAAAAATGAAATTCCGCTTCATAAAGGGGTAGCCCAATGGGGTAATCTCGGCGCCTTTGTCAGTGCTCTTTTCACTGAAGATTATGAACTTCTTTCCAGAAGTATGCAAGACGAAGTGATTGAGCCCCTGCGTGCGATGTTAATTCCAAAATTCAATGAAGTAAAACAAGCCGCCCTAGATGCAGGTGCTTTAGGCAGTGGTATCTCAGGTTCTGGACCTTCTATTTTTGCTTTGTCCAGAGGAAGAGAAACTGCCAAAAAAGTAGGAGATGCAATGAAAACGTTTTATGATCAGATTGGACTAGACTACGATGTACATCTTTCCCCAATCAACCAGCAGGGAATCAAAATTTTATAATCAGTGAAATACTACAGTTTAAATCACAATGCGAAAGATGTAGGTTTTCTAGAAGCCGTTCAAAGAGGGCTTGCCCCGGATCGTGGATTGTATTTTCCAAAAGAAATTCCTACTCTCAATGCGGATTTTATAGAAAACATAAATCAGTATTCAGACCACGACATCGCCTATCGGGTCATCCAACCTTTTGTTGGGAATGACATTCCCAAAGAGCAGTTAAAAAAGATCGTAAAAGACACATTAAGCTTTGATTTTCCCATCGTCCAAATCACTGAAAACATTGCAACATTAGAGCTTTTTCAAGGACCTACTCTCGCGTTCAAAGATGTGGGTGCACGGTTTATGGCTCGTTGTCTTGCCCATGCCAATCAACTTGATAAAAAGAAAAAAATTACCGTATTGGTTGCAACCTCAGGAGATACTGGAGGTGCTGTGGCAGACGGATTTTATAAAGTTAAAGGAATCGAAGTTGTGATTCTCTATCCCAAAGGAAAAGTCAGCGAAATACAAGAGCGTCAATTGACTACCTTGGGGAAAAATATTACCGCCTTAGAAATCAAGGGTACTTTTGATGATTGCCAAGATATGGTCAAATCTGCCTTTATTGATCCTGAATTGATTCAAAACGTCAACTTAACTTCTGCCAATTCGATTAATATTGCGCGTTGGTTGGCGCAAATGTTTTATTA
>CAXGYE010000012.1:0-12275 GCA_964013865.1 uncultured Flavobacteriaceae bacterium | reverse complement strand
TGTAATAAAGAGTTTGACCGCTCATTTCTAAAAAAATTTTCTTCAACAGTCTGAACTGATTTTTTTTCAGCTGCTGTTTTTTCTTGTAAAAAAAACTTTGCGCCTGCACTCAATGTAGAGCCAGGGACAACTACATTAGAAGTAACTCCTGTACCCTTTGCAAGTTGTGCTAAGCCTCTAGAGGTTGCGTGTAAAGCAGCTTTTGTTGCGCTATACGAAATCATATCTGTAGGAACCAAATACGCACACTCACTGGAAATAAATAGGATTCGTCCCCAATTTTGATGTATCATTTTTTTCATATAGATTCTCGACAAGGATACGCCACTCACCACATTCACCTGAAATTGTTCTTGCCAAGTTTCTACAGAAGTAGCAAAAAAAGAGCTGGAAGAATAAATTCCTACGTTATTAATTAAAACATTTACCTCGCTAAGGGTTTTAAATATTTTACTGATTTGCCTAGGTTGGTTAAAATCTGCAACGATACCAAATACAGAAGCATCTTTAACCTCATTTTTCAATTGACTGATAGCTGTATCAACAGAATTTTGACTTCTCCCATTGATATACACCGACATCCCTTCCCTCAACAGTATTTTAGCAACAGCATATCCGATTCCTGAAGTTGAACCTGAAATAAAAGCCGTTTTGCCCTTTAATTTTAAATCCATTTAAATTTAATTCCAGGGAGTAAGTCCTAAGAGCTTTTTACCTAGTGGTGAGAGTTTTGCTGTTTTGTATTTCGTTTGTTCCCAGTTTCTAGGATCTCCTGGAAATGCATATCCTTCAGGTGCAATTCTGTTTTTCCAAGAGTGGATACGCCATTTTTTTAAGGATTCATTGTCCTCTTCCGCTGGCATCATGGAAATATACTGGGCAATACGCACTTTGCCTTCGGATCGATTAGGTCGGATGCCATGCGCTAAAAGGCTGTTGAAAATCAACAAGTCTCCAGCCTCTAGAGCCACTTTTTCTATTTTATCTTCTAAACCCGTAATATCGGGCTGAAATCGGTTACGGTCTTGTGGCTGCGTGAGTTTCCAACGCTCATAATTTTGATAGAGCCAAGGTATGCATTGAAATCCTCCCATATTTACATCCGTTTGATCCGAAAGTGCGATGACCCCTTGGACATTTTGAGGTTTCGTTTCGGGATCGTAATCCCAATGGATAAATCCTTTGTATTCATATCCTTTTTTAATAGGAAAATTGAGATTAGCTCGATCTATGGTTACCCAAAGCTTTTCAGTACCCCAAACATCCACAAAAGCATCGTACACCTTTTGAGATTGGCGATTGTTCCACAGATACTGATTGTTGTACACCTCAACCATGCCTGTCCCAGCAAGCTCTTTCATTTGTATTTCTGCTCTAGGAGCCGAGTACCAGGTAGATGAATCTTTTGGGTTTTTTTCTTCGAAGTCCCATAGAGATGCTGCAGTTTGTTCTGCTTGCTCACTAGAAATGGCATTTTTTATCACCACATAGCCGTTTTGTATCCAAAATCTCCATTGTTCTTCCGTTAAAACCTTTAAGGTCTCCCCGTTTTCTCGAGTATTGAGTTGCAGTGTACTACTCTTTGCCGTAGAGGGGTTTCCAGGTATTTCTTTGTGTGCATTGGTGTAGACCTGGGTTTTGTCAGAATCCATTTTGGGTGTAATTTAGAGTTAAATTCAAGGTACAATAAAGCCTAGTTTTCTCCAAATAGCGAGAAAATAAGTACCGATTAAATTGAGATTTGTATACCAAAATAAAATTCTAACACCTTTAATTTAAAGATATAATCATACTTGGCCCGAACATTGTCGGAAGCAGCAATTTCATAACGTTGTTTGGTTTGAATAAAGTCATACGAGTTGGTCACGCCTGCTTCAAACTGTTTTTCTGCCATGAGATAGGCTTCTCTTCTGGCCTTGAGAGTTTTTCCAGAAGCCTCAAAAAACTTGTATGCACCCTCTGCATTGTTATAAGCTTGATTGATAGTATTTTCTAAATCTAGTTTAGTTTGTTCAAACTGATTTTCAGATCGTTTGAGGTTCAATTTTCTTCTTTTGATGTTGTTTTTAGCTGACAAGCCGTTAAAAATGGGAATATTTAAAGACAAACCGTAACTGTGTCCATCATTTTGACGAAACTGATCTACAAAGGGTAAGGGGTCTGCCACGGTGCGTTCTGGAAATTGACTTACAACCAAAGCTCCGTTTTCTTTTACCACACCAATCGGAGTTTCAATGAGATTTCCCGTTTCTAAAAACCGATCGCTGTAGGAGATACGGGTATTATAGTTGTAAAACGCGCTGAGGGTAGGCATTAATGAACCTTTAGCCAAATCAATATCCTTTTTTGCAATCTCTATATTGGTAGCCCCTACTTTGATGTCGTTTCTAAAAGTCAATGCTTTTTCATAGATGTTTTTGGGTTGCTCCAAGAGAATTTGGGAAAGCGGAACAACATAATCTTCATCCGCGATATCAAAAGTTTCGTAATCTGTTATGAGTAGCAATTGTGCCAAACTGATTCGCGAAAGACGCGAAGCGTTTTCGGCTTGAACCAAAGCCTGCTCTTGCGCTGCCAAATTAGCCTCAATTTCATAAATTTCCACTTGGGTTTGCACTCCCGCCACGATGCGCAATTGTGTCCGCTCCAGCTCTTGTTTTGCCAACTCAAGCTGATAGCGCTGAACCTGTTCCAACTCTTTGTTGAACATCACTTGCAAATACGAGTTTGCTACAAAAAGACTGATGTCATCTTTCATGTCTTCCAACTGGTATTGTCGTGCAATAATGTTCAAATTGGCTCGCGCCAACTGATTGGTGTTTTGTTTTCCACTAAATAAAGTGACTCCTACATTTCCTCCAAAAGATGAAAATTGAGTCGTCAAGTTTTCAATCAATCCATTGGTAATATTTTGACTTAGACCGTTGTTCCAAATGTGTTGGGATTGGGCGTTGATTCGTGGAAAAAAGTTTCCATAGGCATCTTCCTTGTCTATCTCAGCACCCTCTAAATCAAGTTCGGACTGTTGGATACTGATGTTTTTCTCTAGGGCAATCAAAACACACTCTTCTAAAGTATATTTTTTGACCTGTGCAGAGAGCGTCGTCAGTACTGTAAGAGAAAGTAAAAAGCTTAGCAATGTTCTCATAGTCGGTTGGGTTGTTTTTTTATGAAACCTAAGGTTTATTGGTTCTCTGTTGCTGATTCTTCTTCTTCACCTTTTTTTATCGGCTCTGTTTTATTCCAAACCTTGATTTGATCTTCTTTGGTCAAACCAGAAATTATTTCCACATTGACCCCATCAGAAATCCCAATTTCAACATCCTTACGTTCAAATTTTTGATCTTCAGTCTGCACCTCTACATAAGGCTCTTCTGTTTCTCGATCGAATTGAAGCAAAGCTTCTGGGATTGCCATAATGCTGTCTTTACGTTCTAATACCAATGAGGCGTTTGCACTGTACCCCGCACGGACAAAAATAGAATCGTTTAAAAATAGATCTGCTTCAATGATAAACTGCACCGCTCCCTGTTCTTCGTTTCCTTTGGGGGCAATGAATTTTAGCTGGGCGTCCAAGGCTTGGTCTTCAATAGCTCCTAAATTTACTTCTAAGGGCATGCCCACGCGCAACTTCCCTACTTCTGCTTCATCTACTTTTCCTTCAAAAATCATCTTGTTTAAATCCGCAATGGTCGCAATGGTTGTCCCTGCGTTAAAACTGTTACTCGCAATGACTTGAAACCCTTCTTCTACAGGGATTTCTAGAACAGTACCTGGAACTGTAGCACGGATGTTTGTATTGGCAGAAGCAGCACCACCTTTTGATCCTGAACGTATAATTTGCAAATCAGAAACCGCATTGGAAACATCTTGTTTTGATTGGTTAAAACGCAATTGTACATTGTCAAAATTCTGCTTCGAAATGATCCCTTTTTCATAGAGATCTTTATTTCTGTTTAACTCTATCTCTGCATTTTTGAGTACAATTCTAGAATTTGCCAATCGCCCTTCGGCACTGTTTAGATTTTGTTCGTTAGGGACGACCTTAATTTTGGCTAAAAGGTCTCCTGTATTTACAAGATCTCCTTCTTCGACAAAGAGTGCTTCGATAATTCCTTGGATCTGAGGTTTAATTTCAACTTCATCTTCGGGGATTACTTTTCCCGTCACTACAGTTTTCCTTTCTATGGAAGTAGTAATGGCCGTTTGGGTATCATAAACAATCGCAGACTTGTTGTTGGTCTTAATAAAAAAAGCTGCGGCAAACAAAGCACCGAAGACTAATAGTGCAATTCCGATGTATTTTAATATTTTCATGGGTTTGTTATATAAGTGGTTTTATTCTTCTCGTAATGCATCAATTGGTTTTATACTTACTGCTCGTTGAGCAGGAATCAGTCCGATGAGTGTTCCCAGAAATACCATGATAAACAAAGCTCCCAAAATAAATGGGATGGGAACGGTTGGGTTGGTATAGGGAAAATTAGTTAAGTCCTGTGTGGCTGCATTGATCCCAAACAGAACAAGGGCCCCTAAGATGATTCCTAGGATTCCTGCAATGACAGTTAAAAATACAGACTCTAAGATGATTTGATTGCGCACTTCACTTGGGGTGGCCCCTAAGGCTCTTCTCACGCCCAGTTCTTTGGTGCGTTCTTTGACTGAAATCAATAGGATGTTTCCAATTCCAATTACTCCAGCAATTATGGTTGCGATTCCTACAATCAAAGACAACAAGGTCATCCCTTTAGCAAAACCTACAATTTTATTGAAAATTGCACCTAGATTAAATCCTCCAAAGGCGCGTTCATCGTCCGGAGAAACTCTGTGGACTCGCTTCAGCGCAGCTTTGATGTCTTTTTCTACCGCCACTACATCTGCATCGTCATAGGCAGCAATAGTGAACCATTGGACTCGATCTCCTGAATTATAAATTTTTCGGTAGGTTTCAAAAGGAATAAAGATGTCTCCATCACTTTCAAATCCGCCTCCTGGAAGATACTTATGAACTCCAATAACTTGAAAATAAATGTTGTCTATTCGAATGTATTGTCCGATGGGATTTTCCTCTTTTTCAAAAAGTTCAGTTTGGGTTCGTTCTCCAATCACACAAACCTTGCGTCGGTATTTTATGTCTTCTTCGTTGATAAACCGACCTCCATCATATATTTTTTTGGTTGCAATTTTCGTGTATTCAGGAAAATCTCCATAGACATTATAATTACTGGACTTATTTTTACGCACTACCTGTGGAGTGGATCCACCAAATACACCTCTGGCATTTCGTGGAGCGATAAACTCCACTTCAGGAATACGTTGTTTGATGTAATCAATATCAGAAAGTTTGAGCTCTATTCTACGTCCAATTTTAAATCCGTCGTAGGGAATGCTAGTCCGCTGTGCCCAAACAAACATGGAATTCATCGCAATGTTTTCAAACTCTCTTTCAAAACCGTTATCCAGACCTTTTGCAGCGCCAGAAAGTGCAACGTAGATAAAAATTCCCCACAGTACACCAATCACAGTAATGACAGTACGAGTCTTATTTTTAGAAATTGATCCAAAAATTTCTTGCCATGTATCTCGGTCGAAAATTACTTTTAAACTATTCATCTCTCAGGGCAACTATAGGTTTTATACGCGAAGCTCTTTTGGCAGGAATGTAACCTGCAACGGCTCCAAAAATGATCAACACCAATGTGGCAGCAAAGGCAGTTCCAAAATCGATAAACGGATTTTTTATGAAGTACTCTTCTAAGGTAAGACCAATATTTTCCAATACTAAAATTCCTAAAAAAAGACCGATGTATCCCGAAATCGTGGTAATAAAAACAGATTCTTGTAAAATCATTTGAATTACGGAAATTGGGGTAGCTCCTAGCGCTTTTCGAATACCTAATTCTTTTGTCCGCTCCTTGACCACAAATACCATAATATTGGATATTCCTATGATTCCAGCGATCAGTGTCCCGAGACCTACGAAACTTACAATTAATTGGAGAACGACTGCAAATTGTTGGCTTTGCTTTAAATCGTCTGTTAGGTTTTGAAAGTACACTCCGTTTGGATCGCTTGGAGCAATGGATTTTTTTTCCTTAAAATAGTTCTTTAATGACTTTTCTAGTGCTAAGGCTCCCGCATGACCCAACTCTTTTCTAAAGGAAACTATAATTTGATCTACCTTATCGTTACTTTTTTCTATAAGTTGGCGGGTCGTGTAGGGAATGTAAATATTTCGCTCTTCGTTGTCTCCTCCATCATCTTGAAAAACGCCAATGACTTTAAAAGCAATGGTTCCGATATTGATGTATTTTCCAATGGGATCTTCCCCTTTAAACAAGTCTTTTGCGACCAGCCTACCAATTACAGCACTTTTCTTTTTTTCTTCTAAGTCGGATGGATTGATGTACCTTCCTTTCATCAAGATTGTTTTTTCTACAAATTGATGTCCTGGAGCTACTGCTCTGGTGGGATAGGTATTGCTCTCATTTTTATATCGCGTCAGAGCGGATCTCGTAATTCTAGGGGTCAGATACTCTATAAAAAAGGCAAAATTTTCATCAATTTCTTTTAAATCCTCATTTTCAAATTCGATTCTTCGATTGGCCTTAAAACCCTTGTAAGGCTCTGAGGTTCTTCCGGGATAGATGAAAATAGTATTGCTCGCATCGTCCAGAAAGAATTCTTGAAATGTATTTTTTAAGCCGTTCCCAAGACCAAAAAGAATGATGAAGATAAAGATTCCTAATGCCACCGTAAACCCAGATAAAAACGTACGGAGCTTGTTTTTACTGATGGTATCAAATATTTCTCTCCAACGGTCTCTGTTAAACATAGGATGAAGCTAGGACTTGTTTTATTTTACTGTCTTCAATGATGACACCGTCTTTAAGTTGTACAATACGTTTGCACATCTGGGCAATGTCGTGTTCATGTGTAACCACTAAAATAGTTTTCCCCTCTTCATTTATCTTTTGAATCAAATCCATCACCTCATAGGAAGTTGTGGTATCTAACGCACCTGTAGGCTCGTCTGCCAATAAGACTTTAGGCTTTGAAGCCATCGCTCTAGCAATCGCGACACGTTGCTTTTGTCCTCCAGAAAGCTCGCTAGGCAAATGAGTCGCCCAGTCTTTTAATCCGACTCGATCTAAATAATCCAAAGCCGCTTCCTGTCGTTCTTTACGGGGAACACCCTGATAGTACAACGGCAAGGAAACATTTTCTAATGCAGTTTTATAGTTGATTAGATTGAAGGATTGAAAAACAAAACCCAGAAACTTATTCCTGTATTTCGCAGCTTTGGTTTCGTTCAAATCCTTAATGGGTACTGCATCTAGTATATAATCTCCTTCATCTGCTACATCTAACATTCCTAAAATATTCAGCAAAGTAGATTTTCCCGAACCCGAAGACCCCATAATGGCAACAAGCTCTCCTTCTTCAATATCCAAATTAATTCCTTTGAGCACATGCAATGAGGAGGCCCCCATTTTGTAGGATTTGTGTAAATCATTTAACTTAATCATAGGAATTTTAACTTTATAAAGTAAGATTGGGCTTATTGTTTCATCTTATTAGACTGAACTCTCTCCGATTTGTTACATCCCCAACTAATTTTTTTTTAATATTCTAAAAACTTTCCACCCGACTAAACCCACAAGGAGATAGGGTATTGCCATAAGGTATAAAATTCCATTGTTAATTCCTTTGGCTGTAGTCTGTCCTTCTTCGGACTGAAGTACGGCGCGGCACATAGAACACTGCGCTGATACCTCTTCCACACCTACCCCCAAAAAAAGCAGTACCGTAAAAAAGAAGAAAAAGTGCTTTTTAGACATAATAAGGTGAAATCATCATATATACAATAACCCCTGTTACCGCAATATACATCCAAATAGGAAAGGTGTAACGGGCAATTTTCTTGTGTTCGCCAAAGCGTTTTGAGATAGCGCGAACATAGGTCACTAATACTAGTGGGATGATCCCTATGGAAAGTAGAATATGAGAAATCAAAATAAAATAATAAACCCCTCGTAGAATTCCGTCCCCCCCATAAGGAGTAGGATCCGCAGTCATGTGATAGACCACATACATTACCAGAAAAACAACTGAAAGGCCTATAGCGGTTTTCATCAATCCCTCATGGAGTTGGACATTTTTTCTTTTAATGGCGATGAATGCAAATAAAAGAACTAAAGCTGTAGTCGCATTAATTGCAGCATAGATGGGGGGTAAAAAACGCAACGGAGCCACATTGGGAATCCGTACCAAAAAAAGGAGCGCAACGACAATTGGAATTGCAATAGAAAGAATCCAAACCCAAGGTTTGTATTTTGCCGCCTTATTTTCTCTCTTCTCTTGCATAATTTATTCTTTCAATAGTTTTTCAATATCCTCTATTAACAAGTCAACCTCCTGAACCTCAACATCTTCTTCATCAATGCCCATATAGTAGACAATCGGGTTTCCAAAAGAGTCGGATCGGGAACGAATAAACCCTTTTTTATCTATCAAAGCAAAATAACCCTGATGCTCAAATCCACCCGCAACTCTCGGGTTTACAGATGCAAAGATATTAAATCCTTTATTGGCTAGGGTATATAGGGTTTCTTTTTCTCCAGTCAAAAAATGCCAATTCTGAGAAAAGACATCATAGGATTCCGCATAGGCTTTTAAAACCGTAGGCGTATCCTGTTCTGGATCAATGGTAAAAGAGGCAATCCCGAAATCCTTTCGGTTTCCAAATTGCTCTTCTATTCGTTTCATGTTTTTGTTCATTATGGGGCAAATACTAGGGCACGAGGTAAAGAAAAACTCTACAACATAGACCTTATTTGTAAAGTCTTCGTTGGATATTAAAAGGCTGTCCTGATTTAAGAATGCAAATTCAGGAACTTTTTTAGCCTCGCCATTCAAAAAAATATACTGAAGGGGATCTGCAGACTGAGAGCGACTACTATCCACTACTTTTTGTTCGGCGATTCGAGTAAAAATTTTAGGAATAAATAAGATTCCAAAAATGAGAATAATCAAAAAAAGCCCAACATATTTCAACTTAGACATGACTATTTGTTTCTTTGCGTATTGTAAATCTTTAGTGCCAAACGGTATTCGGCTAAGATGACTTTTACATCATCTATCATTTTCTTGTTGATTTGCGCTACAGAGCGCGCATCAAAACCATAAAGGGTTCCTGTGTCTTCATCGTCGTTTCTGCCTCTGAGATTTCGGCCTTTGTCTACAATAAAAACAAAGGGAGCGCTGTGGCTTTCATCCAATGAAAAAGGGGTTTTAAGGGATTTGAAATGGGTTTTGATCTCCTCTGTTGTGGTATACACAAAATTCCACCGAGACAAGTCGGTTCCCACTCCCTCTTTCAAATCTTTTTTTAGTTCTTCAACCTGACTCACACGGCTTGAATCAACTAGTATTACAAACTGAAAGTCGTCAAATTGGTAAAATCGCTTGTAAATCTTTTCATTCAGATTGAGGGCTTCAGCTTTTTTATTTTCTAAACTACCTCCCCAGTACCCCAAAATCGTAATATGCTCTTTTAGTTGGGGTGTACTTCCAATTAAATTTTCGGGAAGCTCATCAATTGAAGTTGTTAAAATAGGAAGCTTGGCGAAGTTGTTTTTCCCAGAAGCAAAAAAAAGATATACTAAAAGTGGAAATACAAACAAGATCCCCAAAACTATTTTTTTGTATATGTCGTTCTTTCTCATATAAAAAAAAGCGGTTCAAAACCGCTTTGTAAATTTGGATTACTTTAGAAATCCCAAGCGACAAATCCCGCTTCCATGACATCAAAAATATAATCTGCTTCTAAGAGTAATATAAATGCCAAGTAAGGAATTAAAATGACCAAAGGCAAAACAATGGCATTTTTCAACCCACTGCGTTCATCGCGAATGTGCATAAAATCCCAAGCAATATAATACGCCTTTACTATGGTCAAAATGATAAAAATCCAATTGAGTAGTTTCATTCGTAAAAAGCTACTCATGAGGACTTCAGGTTTTATAATCCCTAAGGCAACTTCGATGGTGGTCACTATGGAGAGAAAAATCAACACACCCCATATTTTCTGCTGATTGGATTTGAACTTTAAAAATCCTCTAAAGATGGCTAATTTATGTCCTTCTGCTGCCATTTGTTTTGATTTTATGTGTTAAACGAGATAGAAAAAAGTGAATACAAATACCCAAACCAAATCGACAAAGTGCCAATAGAGTCCTACTTTTTCTACCATTTCATAATGTCCTCTTCGTTGATAAGTCCCTAGAATAACATTGAAGAAAATAATGATATTGATCACGACTCCTGAGAGAACGTGAAACCCGTGAAATCCTGTTATGAAAAAAAAGAAGTCTGCAAAAAGTCGATTTCCGTATTCGTTGTGAATAAGGTTGGCGCCTTCCACTACACCCACAGCTTCACCAATTTTTGTGAGAGAAGCGTCACGAGTTAAGACGGTTTTCTGTCCTTCTTCAGTGAGTTGTTGTGTCCTAATGACAAGGTTTGGATCTGCTAAAAATCCTTTTTTAACTTCGGCTACAGAGACATTGGGCAATGTTTTTTCATCTTCGTACCAAATTCCATTATACGATTGGTGGGTAGCCCGGTCGGATTCTATTCCTAAGGCGAACTCCTGAATCGCGGCGCGCTTTCCCGTTTCCGCATTGACAAATTGTAGGATTTGACCCCCTCGTGTTTCGAGAGCCCCATATTCTCCCTTGATAAAGTTTTTCCATTCCCAGGCTTGAGACCCGACAAAAATGGCACCTCCGATAATGGTAAGCAACATATAAAACGTCACTTTGGCTTTGTTCATATGGTGACCCGCATCTACCGCCAGTACCATGGTCACCGATGAAAAAATCAAGATAAAGGTCATCAAAGCAACATAGTACATGGGAGCATCGATACCGTGTAAAAATGGGAAATGCGTAAATACCTCATCTGCAATGGGCCAAGAATTGATGTTCTTGAATCTTGAAAAACCGTAAGAAACGAGAAAACCAGTGAAGGTGAGTGCATCTGAAACGATAAAAAACCACATCATCATTTTGCCATAACTGGCATTGAGTGGTTTGTTTCCGCCTCCCCAAACCTGTGTCTCCTCCACAGATGCGTTTGTAGTTACTTCCATAGTCGTGTGTTAAATTCTTTTACAAATTTATTAATTTTTACCCGTAGAATGAAACGAATAAAAATAAATATACCCACAGTATATCCAGAAAATGCCAAAAAGTTAAAGCTAGTTCAAAGCCTAACGTATTTCCTTGAACATAAACTCCTTTTAGGGTCTTAAACAGAATATTCAAAACGATTATAATACCCGCCGTGAGATGGGCTAAATGCAACAATACCAAAACGTATAAATAGGAAGTGGTTATACTGCTTTCTGGACCTGTAAAATAATATCCTTTTTCGATAATTCCATTAAACCCCTGAAACTGAAAATACACAAAGGCAAGGGCAAGTCCTAAGGTGACCAGTAACAACAATTGGGTCTCCTTGATCTTGTTTCCGCGTAACATCCTTAGGGCACTGTAAAAGCTACCACTGCTTAAAACAATCAGTAGTGTACTGAGCGTAAACGCAAAAGGAAGCTCAATTTGTTGTATCCAATCTGCCCGAGAACTACTCACCACATAGGCACTGGTAAGTCCTGCAAAAGTCATACTCATACTGATCATTCCGAACCACAACATCATTTTTTTGGCTCGATTTGTTTTGGTACTTATGGAATCGTTGGTGTTCATTGCAATAAAAATTTATCAATTACGTAAATCAGTTGTATTCCTGTGATATAAACGATACTCGCTCGAATCAAAAGGCGGGCTGCATGATCTGTTTTGGCAACCATTAATTTTATCGCATAGTATAAAAAAATAGCACCCAAAAGGAATACAAGAACGGAAGCTGTCTTGGTCAAATACAAGGCTCCTGTATATTGAAATGCAGGAATCAAAGAAATCACTACGGTCCAAAGCGTGTAAAAAACTATTTGGAAAGCGGTATTCTGATCTCTACCGCCAGAGGGAAGCATTTTAAATCCCGCAGCTTCATATTGATCGTGCATTAACCAGCCAATCGCCCAAAAATGGGGGAACTGCCAAAAGAACTGCAGCATAAACAAAACACCGGGTTCAATACCAAATTCATTTGTAGCTGCCACCCAGCCCAACATAAATGGGATGGCACCCGGAAAAGCACCAACAAAGACAGCGAGAGGTGTTTTTTGTTTGAGAGGGGTATAAACACAG
>CAXGYE010000011.1:0-12383 GCA_964013865.1 uncultured Flavobacteriaceae bacterium | reverse complement strand
GATCACCTGTTATCGGATGGCTCCCCATGAAGATGCTTTGGAATCCAAACAACGAGCCGTGGACAACCTTTTAGAACGGTTGCACTCTGGAAAAGGGAAACCCAAATACAAAGCCTGGATTCCTGTACCCATTTTACTTCCAGGTGAAAAAACCAGCACGCGAATTGAACCAGGAAAGAGTCTTTATGCCAAAGTACAACCCATGACCGAAAAGGAAGGGGTCATCGATGCGGCGATCTGGATTGGGTATGCCTGGGCCGACGAGCCTAGAAATCACGCTGTGGTCATGGTCACGGGAGACGATCAAAAGGCAGTAAGCGAAAGTGCAGAAACCCTAGCAGCACATTTTTGGAAGGTGCGAAACGAATTTGAATTTGTCGCCCCAACGGCAGATTTAGACACCAGCCTTTCTTATGCATTAACATCGGATAAAAAACCCTACGTCATCAGCGATATGGGAGACAATCCTACCGCTGGCGGAGCAGGAGATGTCACCTGGACCCTTCGCGAATTATTGAACAACAAGGCTTTTAAGAAATCCTCTGGACCCGAATTGATTTACGCTTCTATCCCTGGTCCCGAACTCATCGAAGCGGCACTTAAAGCTGGAGTAAATAATACCGTTTCTGCCAAAGTAGGTGCTCTAGTGGATGACCGCTATGCGCCTCCCCTTTTGCTGGAAGGTGTTGTAAAAGCGATACATCAGGGAGATGTACATGCAGAAACCGAAGTGGTTGTTAGGGTAGGAAGTATCAACGTTATCGTGACCAAAAAACGTAAACCCTACCACCGAGAAAAGGACTTTATACAATTGGGACTGGACCCACGCAAAGCCGATATTCTGGTTGCTAAAATTGGTTATTTGGTTCCAGAGCTTTACGACCTTCGCGGGGATTGGATAATGGCCTTGACTCCAGGAGGGGTGGATCAGGATTTGGAACGCTTGGACTACAAAAAAATCCAAAGACCGATGTTTCCCTTAGACAAAAATCTAGAAAAGGTGGATCTCAAAACTCGCTTTATCAAAGCTTCCCACGAACTTTAAATCACTCGAAACTTGCGAAACTTTTTATTGCTTCCGTTTATCCTATTATGGATCAGTTGTACTACTTCAGAAAACCCCTTTCCCACAGAAGAAATTAACGTGAAGGGGCTTCAACAGAGCGTTGAAATTTTTCGAGATCAATGGGGTGTCAATCACATTTATGCTCAAAATCAAAACGATCTCTTTTTTGCTCAAGGCTATGCGGCTGCCCAAGATCGTTTGTTTCAATTTGAAGTATGGAGACGGCAAGCCACAGGAACAGTAGCAGAAATTCTAGGGCCCGAAGAAATCAAAAGAGATGTCGGTACCCGTTTATTTCAATTTCGGGGCGATCTAGATCAGGAGTTAAATCACTATCATCCCCAAGGAAAAGCGATCATAGAAGCCTATGTGAAAGGAGTAAATCACTACATCACTGAAATTTTAAAAACTCCCGAAAAGCTGCCGCTACCTTTTAAAATGCTTGGTATTTCACCCAAAAAGTGGACTCCAGAGGTGGTTATTTCTAGACATCAAGGTCTCCTGGGAAATATTGGTCATGAACTACAAATAGGAAGAGCGATTGCAAAACTGGGGTCTGAAAAGGTAAAAGAACTATTGTGGTTTCACCCGAAAGATCCTAAAATTGCTTTGGATCCAAAAATAGATCAAGCGCTCTTATTTGAAGATCTTTTGGCGCCCTATAATGCTTTTAGAAAACCTATCCAATTTCAACCGCATCATTTAAAAGAACCCTATCGCAATTCCCAGACGGTTGCCTTTTTGAACCAATACAACGACCTTTCCAAAGATTCTCTTGCCCTTGGTAGCAACAACTGGGTGCTGGACGGAACAAAAACAGCAGATGGACATACTTATATGGCAAATGATCCCCATCGGAGAATTGCAGTTCCTTCCTTGCGTTATATGGCACATTTGGTGGCTCCCGGGTGGAATGTCATCGGTGGTGGAGAACCCGAGATTCCCGGGATTTCAATTGGTCATAACGAATACGGAGCGTGGGGCTTGACTGTTTTTAGAACAGACGGAGAGGATCTCTACCAGTACGAATTAAATCCCAAAAATCCACTACAATACAAATTTCAAGGCGTGTGGAAAGATTTCAAAGTAATCCGAGAAACAATTGTTGTTAAAGGAGGCGAGGATCTAGAAGTTGAACTTTACTACAGTCATCACGGACCGGTGACCTATCTAAACAAAAAAGCCTTAAAAGCCTATGCGGTTCGTTGCGCTTGGTTGGAGCCTGGGGGGTCTCCCTATCTTGCGTCTCTACGGATGGATCAGGCCAAGACTTGGGAAGAATTTAGAGACGCCTGTTCCTACAGTAACATTCCGGGAGAAAATATGATTTGGGCAGATCAGCAAGGCAACATCGGATGGCAAGCGGTTGGAATTGCCCCGGTTAGAAAAAACTTTAGCGGATTGGTTCCCGTGATGGGGGACGGTCGTTATGAGTGGGACGGCTATCTACCCATACTAGAAAAACCCAATGCCGCCAATCCAAAAAAAGGATATATCGCCACTGCAAACCAAAACGTGACTCCAGCGGATTATACGCGTTGGGATGCCATTGGATATTCCTGGTCCGATCCCTACCGTGGAGAACGAATTGATGAAGTGTTGGGCACTCGAAATGATTTTACAATGAACGACATGAAAGCACTCCAAGTAGATGTAACCTCTCTCCCTGCACGTACTTTGATTCCCTTACTTGAAACTAGTTCTTTAAGCCCCAGTGAAGAGGCCGTTAAAACAAAATTAATGAGTTGGGATTTTAAATTAGAACCCAACTCTATCGCTGCAGCGATTTACAACGCTTGGGAAAAAGAAATTATTCGACATGCAAGTGCTAAATTTATTCCTGAAGCTGCAAAACCTTATCTCTCTTCGCTTCAGTTGAAACGGATTTTGGATTGGATCGAAACACCGGGAACAATGTTTAGGACTATTGCAGAACGAGATGTTTTTTTACAAACTACTTTTCAAGCTGCTGTTGCAGACCTAAAAACTCGACTAGGAGTTCAGTCTGAAAAATGGCAGTACGGTCAAGCGAATAACAAGCATACTGCCCTTACACACCCTTTGGGAAGTGCAGCCAATTCGGAAACTGCAAAAAAGCTTAATCTAGGACCCCTACCAAGAGGAGGAAATGCCTACACCCCAGGATCCACAGGGGGCAATTACCGGCAAAGCAGTGGTGCCAGTTTTCGGATGATCGTTAACACAGGAGATTGGGATGCTGCAGTTGGGACCAATGCTCCTGGACAATCTGGCGACCCTGAAAGTCCTTTTTACAGCAATCTTTTTAAAGACTGGGCGGAAGACCATTACTTTCCGGTCTACTATACCAAAGAAAAAATCAAATCGGTGACTTATAAAAAAATGATTTTAACCCCTTAGTTTGACGATTTGGGAACGGAAATGTGATTCCCTAAAAACAAGGCATTGAGAAACATCCGGTTGGTCCCATAGGCTGTCCCTCTAAAGTTGGGGTTTTCAGCAAAGAGCACTATTCTTCCTTTTCCAAGGCTACTGACCACAACGGGAGCCGCTTTGGGTAAAAATTGTTTCCGTATGTTTTGGGAGATATATCCATCCACATGGGGATTTTTGCCATAAACAACTGGTGTTCCGTATTCGCTTTTGCTAGGTTGTAACCAAACTAAATTGTTTTTGTATAAACTCACCTCTTTGGCTGTGTAGCCAAATCCCAAGGGATGAGAAGGATCGATGATTCCTTTGATAAAAACACCCCCTAACTGTTCTCTCCCCAAGTTTTCCGGTGCCTCCTCGTAAGGTCGCTGAATCGTTTTCTTTAAAGAATCTTTAGGTTGGGTGACTAAGTGTTCTTGGACGATTTTATGTTTGATCAATGCCGTGGTTGCAGTGCCCTGTGCAACAATTGTATTGCCTTTGGCAACCCAGGTTTTTAATTTTTCAGTAGTTTTTTCGTCCCATTTGTAGTTTCCTGAAACTAATACTAGGGTGTTGTATCGGTCTAGTGGGACTTTACTAAAATCATTTTGATGGACTTTGGTGATGGGCATTCCTACTCGGGTATCCAGAAGGTGCCAGACCTCTCCTGCTTCATACGAACGAACCCCGTCGCCGATGAGCAATACTGCTTTAGGTTGTTTTAGTGGTCTTGTGTAACGACTCCCTAAATCTACCCCACTCGAGCTGAACCCCGTGGATACGTCTTGAATTTGAATCTTGAATTGATCTTGGGCTTGACTTAAAATTTCATAAACCTCTTCTGCTGATTTTTTCTGCGGAGCTACAGGAATGACAAGACTTCCAAAAGAAAACAGTCCTTTCTCTTTAGTGCCAAAAGGTTTAAAAGCAGAGGCTACTGTGATTCCTTGATCTTGTAAGTAATAGGTCAGTGCAGGAATGTGATAGTCCTTGCTCTCTACAACATAAGCATAATTGGATTTTTGTAGGGGTTGGAGTTGGATCAAATCCTCTAGTGCTACCACCGGAGTGCCCGAAGGTGTTTTTAAAGCTGTCTTGTATTTGATGTTGTAAAAATTCGCTACGGACCAGGCAGAGGCATCGTAGTAGACACTGTCCCGATAGGTGTCGTAGGTTTCAAAAAAAGTTTGTACCATCCTGTACTGGGGTTGTTCGGTGGGTACGCTATAACTGTGGGTTCCGGTTTTTAGGACCTTTACACGGTGACGAATCAGTTTGTCTAAAAAGGCGCGAGTTCTATTTTGATCGGTTTCTGTAAAATTATAGGCTTTGATTTTGCTTCGTTTGCTTCGGGTTAAGGCGCTTTCAAAAAATGCTTTTTGATAGTCTCGGAGTAACGCTTTGTTTTCTACAGCGGCCTGAACGGTGGCTAAACTGGATACAAACTGATTACGTATCGTAAAGGGAAAGGTAATCTCCCCATAGGCTGTTTTTTGCTTTAACCCTCTGGAACTGGCTTGTTCAAAAAGTAATCCCAGTCCTCCCTGTAAATCGGGATACGAGGAACCATAGCCCGGATAAGTTCCATCAAAAACTTCTTTGGTAAAATACAACGATCCAATACTGTCTAGATTTTCCGAAAAATACGTTGCAAAAAGGTCGTTCAACTTGATATAATTGTCTTTTGGCATAATGGGGTCTTTGGATCCATTGACTTTCATCGGTTCAAAGAAATAGGTGCTTTGAGTTCCCATTTCGTGAAAATCGGTTACCACATTGGGATACCACTGATGGTACCAATTTAGTTTTCCTTGGCTTTCAGGGTTGATTGCCAGTAGCCAATCTCGGTTTAAGTCAAACCAATAATGGTTGGTTCTCCCGCGGGGCCATGCTTCGTTGTGTTCGGCATCTAGCGGATCTGAAACTAAGGGGCTTCCTTTGTAGGTGTTGGCCCATTGTGTATGGCGGTCTCTTCCATCGGGATTGATGGTAGGGTCGATAAAAATAATTGCATTTTCACGAAAGGACTGAATCTGTGGGTCTTCTGAAGCTACTAATGTGTAGGCTGCAAGCAATGCCGCCTCCGAGCTGGAAGGTTCATTCCCGTGAACGTTGTATGCCAAATTAATAATCACTGGAATGTCGGGTCGGGTCTCCAACCTCCCTTCTGCATAATCTAAATGCTGTTTTTGTATGCTTTCCAGTTCTGCTAAATTCTCCGAAGTGCTCACAATCAATAAGGTGAGTTTTCTTCCTTCGTGTGTCTTCCCATAATAGGTGATTTCTGCTTGGTCTGACACCATTGCCAATTCTTGTAAGTAGGCCACAATCTGATCGTGTCGGGTGTGCTGCGAGCCAATCTCGTATTCCAAAAAGGTTTCTGGAGAAGGAATAGAAGGTTGAAAAGGTTGATAGCGCTCAGTGAAATAGTCTTGGCCTACCAAAGAAGTCGTCACCAGGAATGTCAAAAGGAAAATTCTCATAAAAGTGTTTTTCCCAAAGCTACATCTTTTTAAAGAAAAGTCTAAAGAGGGTCTGTATTAGCTAAAGATAGGACTCCCTAGGGTAGACTTAGAATATCAAAGCAGCCTATGAGGTCTTCTTAAGAGACTTTCAATTTCAATGAAGGTTTCGGCATTTTACTCGCAGTAGTTGTTTCATTAAAATTCAGTGCATTATCAATAAGTGCTAGGTGTGAGTAGGCTTGTGGGAAATTTCCTAACAATTGCTTTGAAGAGAAATCGATGTCTTCGCTAAATAAGCCCAAATGATTGCTGTAGGACAATAACTCATCGAATAGTTTCTTGGATTTTTCTTCTTCGCCAATTTTAAATAAACTATTGATAAACCAGAAGGTACACACGGTAAACGAGGAGCTTGGCAATCCAAAGTCATCTTCATTTTTATAGCGATATAAAAGTCCTTCATGCATTAATTCTGATTCGATAGCCTTTACGGTTTTAACGAATTTTGGGTTTTTCGCATCAATAAACCCATAGTATTCCATAAGAAGTACAGACGCATCAAGGTGCTCCGAATGATAGGATTGCGTGAATGCTTGTTTTGTTTCGCTCCAGGCATGCTCCATAATATCGTCATAGATTTCATCGCGTAGTGTTTCCCATTTTTCTACTGATTTGTCTGCGTGGACTAGAGCCGAAATTTTAATCGCACGGTCCACAGCAACCCAACAAAGTAATTTGGAAAATGTAAAATGTCTGTCTTCGTGTCGAAACTCCCAAATCCCTTTGTCTGCAAGTTTCCAATTGTTTTTAACCACCCACACTATGGACTTAACAATTGACCAAAGCTCTTCATATTCGTCCTTTTTATCTGAGAATTGCTCCATTTGATAATGAATTACGTCCATCAGAATTCCATAAATGTCGTTTTGCTTTTGCACATAGGCCGCATTTCCAACACGTACAGGCTTGGATCCTTTGAACCCATCCAGGTGGTCTAAGGTTTTCTCTGTGAGTATTTTCTCGCCACTAATGCCATACATGATTTGGAGCTTCTCGTTTTTGTCTGGAATTAGGTCAATAATGTATCGGATAAAATTTTTGACAATTTGTACATGCCCCAGTTTAGCAATTACTTTGATCACCATCGAGGCATCTCTAATCCAACAAAAGCGGTAATCCCAATTTCGCACCTCTCCAATGGTTTCTGGAAGTGACGTAGTGGCCGCAGCCAAAACCGCTCCTGTCTTTTCGAAAGTCAGTAGCTTCAGCGTCATGGCACTTCTTAAAATCTGATCGTTATAATTGCTGAAAGAAGGTGTCTTGTGACACCAGTTTAACCAATATACTTTTGTTTTCTCAAACGTCAAAAGCGAATTTTCAAGTGAGGGAGCATTGAGTTTTTCATTGTAGGAAATGGTCATAAAATGCTCTCCTGTGATACTCATTTCAGTTCCTGCTAAAATCGCTTCATAATCTAAATTGCTATATAAAAACAAGGTGTCGTAGTTGACATCATCAACAATACTCACGATAAAATTTTTCTTTACATAACTTTTTGTTTCACCATGAGCGTACTCCAGTTTTGGATTGTAAATGATCCTACAGCTAGGTTTTCCTTTCACGTGCCTCAGTATACGGCTGAGCTCAGGTGGGGCATGATAGGAACCATTGTCTTTCTGAAAACGAGGCATAAAATCAAGCACCTCAAAGGCATTATTGTCGTTTTCAAAGCGTGTACAAAGTATCGCCGTATTTTTTATGTATGTTTGCGTAATGTGATAACTCGTATCACATTCGATTTTAAAGTGCCCTCCTATATTTTCATCAATAACTTTACCAAAAACAGACGGGGAATCAAATTGTGGCAAACAACACCAATCAATTGAAGAATCCTCATTTATAAGTGCCGCAGATTTACAATTTCCAATAATGCCGAAGTTTAATGTGGGGGCAGGTGAAGTAAATGAAATTTTTGCCATAAAATTGTAATTCGCAGTTAAAAATAGTACAAATGGGAAAGACTATTATCGTTTCAAACAGACTACCAATTCGAATAACGAAAGTAGAAAATTCTTTCGAATTTACCCCCACTAGTGGCGGATTAGCTACGGGATTACATTCGGTACACAAAAACAAAAATTCGCTTTGGGTAGGGTGGCCTGGAATAGGAAGTGACACACTTGATGAATCTGAATGGGAACCACTAAAAGACTCGTTGACCGAAAATAATTATTGTCCCGTTAGTTTAAGTACTGAAGAGATTGACGACTTTTATTACGGGCTCCCAAACAAGTGTTTGTGGCCACTGTTTCACTACTTTATCGAGTTTTCTATTTTTAACAAAGCGCACTGGGACTCTTATGTAGAAGTCAACGAGAAGTTTAGTAAAGCTGTTATTGATCGAATTGAGCCTGGAGATACGGTTTGGATTCAAGACTACCAACTCATGTTATGCCCAAAGATGATACGAGATGCCTGTCCTGACGTTACAATAGGGTTTTTCCTACACATCCCGTTCCCCTCATTTGAAATTTTCAGAATTTTCCCTTGGCGAGAGCCTTTACTAGAAGGGGTTTTGGGGGCGGATCTTATCGGTTTTCACACCTATGATTATGAGCGTCATTTTTTAAGTTCGGCAAAACGTATTTTACGAAAAAACGTTCAGTTTAACAGAGTCACTGTTGGCAGTAGAGAAGTGGTTGTGGATACCTTCCCTATGGGAATTGATTACACCAAATTTAATGACGCAGCTCAAACACATTTGGCGCAAAAACAGACCGAAAAGTCTGAATTGAAAATTCAACTGGATGTACACCTAAAGAGTACAGACGACAGCAAGCTCATTTTATCTATTGACCGTTTAGACTACACCAAAGGGGTAATAAATCGCATCAAGGCCTTTGACTTGTTTTTAGATAAATACCCCGAATATTTAGAGAAGGTTCGTTTAGTAATGCTTACCGTTCCCTCTCGTTCTGATGTTCCTGAATACAAACGATTAAAAAAAGAAACTGACGAAGTGGTGGGTCGTATCAATGGAAAGTATGCAACAGTGAACTGGACACCGATTTGGTATTACTACCGCGCAATGGATTTTGATGATCTTATAGACCTTTATATGACTTCTGATATTGCAATGATAACCCCCGTTCGGGATGGGATGAATTTGGTGGCAAAAGAATATGTAGCGACTCGTGTCAAAGGGGACGGCGTACTTATTTTAAGTGAAATGGCAGGGGCCTCTAAGGAGCTATACGAAGCGATTTTGGTGAATCCCTTTGACCGAAATGCTATGGCCGATGCGATACAAAAAGCGATTGTGATGCCTGTTGAAGAGCAAAAAAAGCGCAACAGCAGTATGCAAAAAAGACTCAGTAGGTATACAGTAAACTACTGGGCAAAAGAATTTATGGATGCGCTGGAAGTAAAAGTAGAACCAAAAGAGGAAGTAGGCGTTCAAAAGTTGAATAGACAACGGATTACATCAATGGCAGAATCCTTCAAGCAGGCGGACAAAAAAATGCTGTTGTTAGACTATGACGGAACTTTAGTTGGCTTCCATCAAAACCCCGATAGAGCAGTTCCAGATGACGCGCTTTTGAAGACGATTACCCAATTGACATCACTTCCCAACACGGATGTTGCCATTGTAAGTGGTCGTGACAAGGTCTTTTTAGAAAAATGGTTTGGCCCTCTTCAACTTACCCTAGTGGCAGAACACGGGTACTTTGTAAAAGAACACAAGCAAAAATGGGTTGCCAATGGAAGCGCAGATAATACGTGGAAAAAAGATATACTGCCTATTATGGAAGCGTTTACAGATCGAACACCAGGTACTTTTATTGAAGAAAAAACCAATAGCTTGGTGTGGCACTACAGAAAAACGGATCCGGAACTAGCTGCCGAACGTGTAGTAGAACTGAAAACGGTGCTAGCAAGTCTAATTTCAGACAAACTTAGCATTATGGATATGGACAAAGCGCTAGAAGTAGTAAACAGTCAAATAACTAAGGGGACTGCAGTTTCGGACTTAGTTTCAAATAAAAACTATGATTTTATTCTTTGCGCTGGAGACGATGTCACAGACGAAAATATGTTTACAAGCTTGCCCGGTCATACTAGGACTATTAAGGTGGGTAGAAAAAAAACGGAGGCGAAGTATTACATTGAAGATATTGAACACGTAAAAGCGTTATTATCAACTTTAGCCACGATTTAATGAATCCAGACAGTAGGTTGTTAGAAGCATTGCGCAACAGCTTTAATGAAATTGTTCGTGCTCCTAAAGAAATTCCTTACAGTGAAATGCGTGCGCTTAGCGCTAAACAGGTACAACAAGCCTTCTCTTCTGTCAGAGTAGAAATCAAAGGCTCAGAAAACTTGCCTTCTGAACAAGGGGTAATTTTCATTTATAATCACCTTCGTAACCATCCCTTTTTTACTGTAGCTGAAGATTTTCAAATTACCTTGGACAGTCACTTTATAAGTAGTTCAATTCTAGAAAAGTACTACAAAAATCCGGGGACTCGAGTGGTTCGCTATTCGTTGCCAGATGAAGAAAATCACAGAAACTATTACGATAAGTTTGGATACATCCGTGTCTATGCAAACAACTTTATTCCAAAAGAGCTTACTAAAAAGGAAATAAAAAAAGCGAATAAACAATTTTATCTACAAGCTGCAGCGGCGTTAGAAAACAATATCAATTTGGTGTTTAGCCCAGAAGGTGCTTCCTATTACACAGATGAATCGCCTGGACCCTTTCTAAAAGGGGTTTTTAAATTGGCAAGTAGTCTCAAACAGCAACCCCTTCTCGTTCCCATTGTACTGGTCAACTTCGACAAACTCCCTTCTGAAGCTCCCTATAAGTGTCAAATTCTACCTCCTTTTCGCATGCGAGATTTTGGAGTCACTAGTCCAGAGAGCGATCTCCTGAACAATGCAGTTCAAAAAATAAACGACACCTTTAAAATAGGGGTGAAAGAATTATCCAGAGAAGATCAAAATTTTGAAGGTGAAATAGCTGTACTTAAAAAAAATAGGGCTAAAAAGAAGAGTAAAAAAGAGCTCCTTGTGTTTTATGGAAGTTCAACCCTGCGCTTGTGGAAAAACGTTGCTCAGGATTTTCCAAGATGGGATACACTAAACTTAGGCTTTGGGGGGGCATTTATTCATTCATTAAACGACTATTTTGAAGAACTCTTTAGGGACGTGCAGCCCAAAGTAATTGTCCTTTACCTCGGCGGGAACGATTTAACATTAGGTTTTACCGCCTCAAAAATAGTTGCAGAAATAGTAAGTTTTATAGACAGAGTACAGGCGCAATTCCCAAATACTAAAATTTTAAATATCTCTATAAAACCTTCTTTTGAGCGGCAACACGAGCTAAAAAAAATCAATGAGATCAACGCACAGCTTGGAGAAAAAATAGAAACACTTCACAACGTATACCAGGTAGATTTTTACGAATCTTTACTTAAAAATAAGCGTATCAATGAAGTCTATTTCCTTCAAGATGGACTTCATCTTAGTGCAGAAGGGTATCAAGTCCTCAGAAAAGCCATTGACGAAAAACTAGATCACCTGATCTAGGCAGCGCTGTTTTGCTCCTTGATTAGATTCAGTGCAGAACCTGCTTTAAACCATTCAATTTGAGCTTCGTTATAGGTATGGTTCGCCTTTATGGTGTCTTTTGATCCATCGGCGTGAACCACTTCTATAGTAAGAAGTTTTCCAGGAGCAAAATCTTTTAAATCAACAAAGTTAAAGGTATCGTCTTCATGAATAAGGTCGTAATCTGACTCCTTCGCAAAAGTAATTCCCAACATTCCTTGTTTCTTTAAGTTCGTTTCGTGGATACGAGCAAATGATTTAACAATCACTACTTTGACTCCTAAGAAACGAGGCTCCATTGCTGCGTGTTCCCGAGAGGATCCTTCTCCATAGTTGTGATCTCCTACTACAACGGTTTCAATTCCCGCAGCTTTGTATGCACGTTGTACATCGGGAACACCACCGTATTCCCCTGTCAATTGGTTTTTGACAAAGTTTGTTTTTTGATTGTATGCATTAACTGCTCCAATGAGGCAGTTGTTGGAAATGTTGTCCAAGTGCCCACGAAAACGCAACCATGGTCCTGCCATAGAAATGTGGTCTGTAGTACATTTCCCGTGTGCTTTTATAAGGAGTTTTGCTCCCGTCAGGTTTTCCCCGACCCAAGGGGCAAAAGGTGTTAACAGTTGCAATCTTTCGGAGTCTTCTTTGACATTTACCTGCACTTGAGACCCGTCTTCAACAGGAGCGAGGTACCCGTTATCTATAACATCAAATCCCAAAGGTGGTAATTCCAATCCTGTAGGAGGGTCTAGTTTTACTTCTTCTCCCTTTTGGTTGATCAAAGTGTCTGTGAGTGGGTTGAAATCCAATCTTCCAGAAATAGCTACTGCAGCCACCATTTC